>JBMNNU010000043.1:0-16022 GCA_050942695.1 Chloroflexota bacterium | reverse complement strand
CCATGCGGCTCGCCTATCATTCTCGCGTTCGTTAACGGATCATCGAAATACACCTTACGACCCGCTACATAGAACCTTAAGGATGACCATGGAGCCTCGTATTGTTCTGATAACCATTTACCCACCCGCCGTAGCTGTTGCAAAGGCACTTTGTGCTCTTTAGCCAAGCGAGCGATCACACGAAGCCCAACAAGATCGCGGAAGGAGTAGATGCGGCTGTGAGGGCGCTTTCGATCTTCATCAGCATATTGAGGGTGGAAGAAACCTGTATCGTCCCAATACCTTAGCTGACGCATAGACAACCCGGTCAAACGACAGACATGCTCTGCGCTGAAGGCCAGTAGCGTCGCCATAGGTCTACACCCCCTTCCAATCGTAATGTTTGGAATATACTCCGATTAGCTGTGCGATAGCAACCGTTTTTATTTCAGCCTTCTCCTACCTCGCGGCCCGCTCCTGGTTGAGAGCCAATAATCGCTCCAGGATCTCCTCGTCGCTCAGGTCGTGAGGCCAGCCGTAAGCATCCAGAACCGCTTCATCCAGCTTGCGGTGGGCTAATTTGAGCCATTCTGGCTGCCGGTTGTAGAGGTTGGTGAGGGTACGCTCCTTGAGCGCGGCCTCCGTCGCCCCTTCGGGATTGAGCCACTGGTCGCGCCTCTCGACCAGTTCTCGGGCGGCCTGGGCGACGGCTTCTACGCGTGGATCTCCGATAGGTTCCTTGCCCGGCGGCCAGGGAAAGGGGAAGGTCTCAAAACAAGTGCTGGTGTTATATGTTGGATCATTTCCAACCCCGTGCCAAGAGCACGTGCGGATGCTCCACCTCTCATGAATTCGTGATTGGAGCACTCCCAAAAAATATTCATCTTCTCGCGCAAAAACGAAAAGTCTACTATCGGGAAGAGTGTCCGCTGGAACAAACACAAATAAACGGTGTTTGGCTACTCTTGGTGTGGCAATGTATCTACTAAGTGGCTGCAGAGCTATTCGCATGGCCGGACGAGGTTCTACATGAATCCACCATCGATCTCTATAAGCCGCCCTCTTGTTGTTTATACGCTTCGGCTTCACTTTTTGCAGAATGTACTCGAATGGGAGTTCATATAATGATGCATCACTCTCCGGCATATCTATTCCGAAATCAATAATCTGCATACCACGTAGACGGTGAGTAATGTCATATGCATTGATCCAAGGACGGATAATATCGCTATTTGGACGACCATTCGGATTAGTCTGTGCACATAACATCTTTAGTGCAATATCAGGTGGGATATCGAATGCTCCACCTTTTGTGTCACCCATATAGGCAATATTGGTGTTCTCGTAAAGCTTACGAACTATAGTCATATCTATATTTGAAGTGAGGTTAGAATTGATACTTAGTACTATGTTTCCATCAAGCAAACGACTTGTCTCATTACCATTATCAAAGCCAATTATTGAGACTCGTACTGCAGCACCATCAAGTATCCAAGGGCGATCACTCCATGCAACAAAGATGTCTCCAGTAGCTTTAACTTGGTCCAATACTTGTCGATTGGCACCAGCCCGAATAGAGTTGGTGGCCAATAATCCGGCTCGCATCACCTTGCAGGTTTCAATCAATGCACGCGTCCTTTCAAACCAATAGCAGACCAAGTCAGCCTCATGGGGCACTCGCCCTTTGTACAATTTGAAGAGATCGTCGACATACTGGTCGCCTAGCCCGTTGCGCATCCGTTTGCCGCCCAAGAACGGCGGATTTCCCACTATCACGTCGGCATCAGGCCATTCAGGCTCGATGGGGTTGCCCTGCTCGTCGTGGGCGAGAATCGCGTCCATCTGGAGCACGTTATCGAGTGGTTTCAGTATGGGGCTGGAAGGGAACCCGAAGCCGTTGTCGTGCAGCCACTGGATATAGCCGATCCAGACCACCACCTGGGCCAGTTCGTGGGCGTAGGGATTGATCTCGATCCCATAAAGCTGCTCCGGCCCAACCTGCGGGAAAAAGGTTTGGCCGGTGGTGGTTGCCGAGAAGGTCACAACCTCCTTCTCAAGATCCAACAGCAGCTTCAAAGCAACGTACAGGAAATTGCCGCTGCCGCATGCGGGGTCCAGCACCCGGACCGCGGCGAGTCTCGACGAGAAGGCTAACAGCATCTTCAGCAGCGCATCTTCATGCTTAGCCCGCGCCGGCCCTCTGGATGCGTCCCGTTTGGCGATGATGTCTCGCGCCCTCTCCTGGACCTCCGCCCACTCCCGCCGGAGCGGAGCCATCAGCACTGGCTCGACGATAAGCAGGATATCCTCCCGACTGGTGTAGTGGGCTCCCAACTGCGACCGCTTGTCGGGGTCCAGACTGCGCTCGAATAGGGTGCCGAAGATGGCCGGCTCGACGCTCCTCCAGTCGAAATGGCAGGCGCGTTCGAGCACATCCATGTCGTCCGATGCCAGGGAAAGGACTTCGCTGTCGGCAAAGAGGCCCCCGTTAAAGTAGTTGATGTCGTGCGGGCCAAAGAATCCCCCGGTCGACATGGCGTCGAAGAGAGCGCGCAGCCGCCGGGTGAATTCGGCTGGTTTGGTTCGGGTGCTCTTCACCAATTGTGTGAAGAGACCGCTCGGGAGTAGTCCGATGTCCTGGGCAAAGAGGCAGAACAGCAGACGCATCAGGAAGTGAGCCGCACGCTCGGGCGATTCGCCGTATCTGCGCAGGCTCTCGGCCAGCTTGGCGAACTCCGCAGCAGCTCTCTCCGTTACCTGAGCGGATGTTCGGTCGGGCTTCAGCCTCCAGGGGTTCGTGAAGATGGCATGCAGGATCTCCAGAGGCCGCAGGTTGACCTCGGGCAGTAGCGCATTCTCAGCCAGATCGGCCAGGCTGAAGGTGTAGCTTTTGGTTACGATACCGGTGAAGTTCGTATATACCCTGAAGCGGTCGAAGTCGCACACGACCAGCACCGGAGGGTTCCCAAGGTGTCCACTGTAGAGCAGCAACTGCTGGTAGGCTTTGTCCAGGCTGCCGTGCTTGCCCTTGTACTCCCAGGCGAAGTAGCCTCTCTTCCAGACATCGGCGAAGCCAAGACCACCGCCTGCTTTCTTCACGTCTTTCTCGAATGCGTAGCTCTCACCGGCCAGGTCCACGTCGCTCGGCTTCGGCTGCCCGAGCAGCTCGCACAGGTCGTTGAAATGGGCCTGGTACCCCTGGCGCTCTTTCAGCTCTGATTTTCGCCACTTTGCGATAAAGGCCGTTAGGGACATGGGCGACATAGCAACTCCAGATGATATTCCGTCGTTGACGCCTGCAATGAGATTCCCACGAGCTAGTGAGCCTATTGGATCTATATGGTAGCGCGGCCAATGGTAGGTTCACCTTCGATGCTTGTCAATCTACGATTCCGGGCTTTGGAGTCCATCGCATCCAAGAGGGATCTTGGTTAGTCCTCGAACCCTATCGCCTTCAGCAGCCGATCGAAATCTTCGGGGGCGAGGCTTCCACCAGTAGCCTGGGCGTGGCCGTGGGCGAACTCGCCCTCCACCTCCCCGATGTCCTGCCCGCGCAGGAACCGGATCAGGTCGATCTCCCCTGTGCTGCGCAGGGAGAAATTGACCCTGCCCGGCAGGTAGCCCTTATTGGCCGCGATGACGATGTATCCCGGCAGTCGGTGCGCCCAGCGGATCGCCACCAGGGGGTGAACCTGGGCGGGGGAAGAGAAGCTGAGGAGGGCTACCCGCCCAGCGAAGCGCGGGCGGGTGCGAGAGCAGCGGGCAACCTCGGCGTTAACCTCCTCCCGGTAGGCCCGAAGCCGTTCCACCCCCCGGATCCGCCCTTGGGCGATGTCCGCGGGCTCGCGCGCCCGCTGCAAAATGTCGAAAGCGCTATCCACGTCGTGCGCACTCGATCGCTTGGCCGCGTTGAGCAGGGAAACGGTCTCGGTTACATTGCGCCGTCCATACTGTTTCAGAGCAGCGCGCACCTGCTGAAAAGGAGCGCTGAGGCCGAGGTCGGCCACGCTCCCTAGCGCCGCCAGCCAGACTTGGTCATTCATCTCTACGAGCGGCTCAACCAGCAGGTAGGTCAGCAGGCTGGCCGGCGCGATCGGCTCGCGGCCGTAGCTGCTCACAACCAGCGCGTCCGGAGGAAAGCCCCTCGGTTGGTGGTGGTCGACTACCAGTGTGGGGAGGCCCGGTAAGATCGGGTCCGGGCGACTCCCTATATCGAGGACTATCAGCGCATCTGGGGTGGCTTTATGTATTCGTTGCGGGAGAGTCCCACTGTGCACGTTCTCGCCCTTGCCTGCGGGTAAGGGGAGAATATCAGTTTGCCCCAGCCGCCGCAGGGCCCGCACCACCAGAAGGGCTGCGCTCAGCCCATCGGCGTCGCCGTGGTATGCGATCACGGTGCGACCTTTGGCCGTCGTTTCGGTTAGGAATCGGCGGCCTTCATCCATCTCGGCCTGAGGCGCCGGCCAGTCAGGTGAACTGCGCTCCAAAATAGCTCTCCAGAGGGTTGCGTCGACGTTGCTGTTCATCACTATCCGTGCCTCGGTAAAAAGTAGACTCATCCATCCACGTGCACTCTAACCTAACCGGGGTCGGTAACTTCGAAGTAAATACTCTCCGCTGGCGGATGAGCTGCGGTTGCTTTAAGATCTCGTCTTGTGATACGTGCACACCGGAACCTTTTACCCACTTCAACCGTTGTGTATAAGGAATAGCTCGTTGAGAACAACGTCATTCTCCTGAAGAAGGGATATGCCTACCGATGCAGCGATCAGTAATAAACAGCGCCGGGGCTCTGCTCGCGGCGATAGCTTTGCTCTTTTCCACAGGCTGCGATGCCCCAGCAACCTCCTTGCCTGAACCAACGCAGGCGGATGGGGGCACTGCTACGACTCCTACACAACAGGCCGAGCCGACGGCCATCGCGCTTCCCACCAGGGCTGCCGCGAGCGCCACAACGGTTCCTACCAGGGCTACTCCGCCTGCTACAACGAAACCTGAGCTTCAAGCCACTCCACAAGTAAACCCTGCGGAAACGCCGGTTACCCCTCCGGTTGGAATGGCTGCCCCGACCCAGGCAGATACGTTGCTGGAGAAGGCAAAAGAGGATGCAGCTAGCAGAGCTGGGGTTCCTGTGTCGGAGGTCATTGTCGTCAGGGCGGAGGCGGTGGAGTGGAGGGATAGCTCGCTAGGCTGTCCGGAGCCCGGCAAGTCGTATCTGCAGGTGATCACTCCCGGTTACAGCTTCACTTTGAGGGCCGGTGGTAACAGCTACGTATACCATACCGACAGGGCTAACCGGATAGTACTTTGCCAGAATCCATCTTGAGATGATATCCCCCGAGTAATGCGCTGTTTCATATGGTGAAGCTGCTTGGCCGAATCTCGGGCATCTTCTACTCGTTGGTTATCCGGATGAATTCCTCGTAGCTTCCCGCGGAGGCGATGATCGCGAGGAAACTGCCGGCCGACGTCGATTTCTCACGAAGCCGCCGAATACGCCGCGAGATCTCCTCGATTTCCGTTCCAGAGAGGTACGGATCGTCGGCGTAGCTACCGTAAAAAGCGAAGTAAGCCTGATTCAGCACCCGCAGATCATATCCCTGGGCGTTCAGCTCTTGCCTGCGAGCCTCCATCAGGGCTTCCGCCTGCGCTATCTGACCTTCATCTAAAAGCAGATCTACCTGGCGCCTCAGCTCTCGAAGCTGTTCACGGAGGTACAATTGCCTTGGGGTGTAGCGAGATAGCTCCTCAAGGGAGCCTCCGTAACTTTGCCGATAAACCCTGTTGCCGACCTCTTTGCCGATCAGTTCGGCGGCCGTTTCGTTAATCGCTATCATGCGCTGGTCGGTCTCCATGCCGAAAGCGTACCTCCACCCCAACGGTTTGAATGCGAAGAACTGGTGGCACCATTCGTGGGCAACCGTTTGCAGTATCCACGGCAGGTCGGGGTTCTCAGGTAGGATGCTGGGATAGATACCCAGGCCCCCGATCCTGGTTACCATAGCTGATACCTCCCGGCTTGAAACAAGCTTTTCCAAACGCTCCGCATCTCTCAGGGTAAGCTCCGGGTCCAGTAACACCCTGCCTGTTATCTTGATTTCGCTGCGGGGGGATACTACCAGCAGTGTGGGAGGGGCTTGAAAGGTGAACATAACGGGCGGAATGATCGTTTTCAGGAGGCCCAGATTGAATGCGGATCCGAGAGATTCGAGAGCGCCGGCAACCTGTTGTTGAACGAGGCGCTCGACCGCCGGGCCGCGAGCATCCAGCTCTGCACGGAGTATTTGGCAATCGCTGCTGTCTGATGTCGATGGACTATCCCACCCTGCCTGGCAATTTTGGTGGTAGCGATCGATCAGGTCGATGTATGTAAAGACGCCCTCCACCGTTGCACTTTCCGGGGGCTGTTTCCGTAGCTTAGCTGTCAGATTGCGGGCCATCCAGGTTGCGCCCCCAACCATGTGCGGCTGTGCGGTTTTTGCCAACCTGAAGCTCTCGCTAGTGGGCTCTCCTCCACTGATATCCAGCAACAGTGGAAGCGCGGCTACCGTTAGCAGTACGACGAAGGCAAATCTACCCATCATCGCCACTATTCATCTCTCCCCTCACCCTCTGTCCTCAATCGGGTCAACTCGAACTCGATGGAGATGGAAAGCACGGTTCGGATAATGACGACGACGCTGAGCATGGTCAGATCGTCGAAGGTAGGCGCGATGATCGTTCGCAATATATCGGCGCCAATAAGGAACTCTAAACCCAGCACCAACCCTCGACCCAGCAGGTGCCTGGATGTGGACCAGGCGAAGCTGCGCTGCAGGATCAACCCTTTGACCATTCGCACTAGGACGACACCTGAGGTTGCAATGATGATTAAGGCGCCGATCGCT
Organism: Chloroflexota bacterium; assembly: GCA_050942695.1. Taxonomy (GTDB): domain Bacteria; phylum Chloroflexota; class UBA6077; order UBA6077; family UBA6077; genus JBMNNU01. Next base: position 9,156 of record JBMNNU010000043.1, on the reverse strand, counting down.
TCAAAAAAAACTGCTGCGGGGTCGAGAATGGTGGAGTAATCCCTACTCATCGGATTACGCAGCTACTTCTTCCAGTTGAAAGCTAATGCCCAGGGTTTGAGATGGGTCCGATAGCGGTACCGTTCCCCAAGGCGTTGGATCGCCGATGGACGTGCCCCGCTCACTCAAGAAGCTGATGGCTTCATCCAGATTAGGAACCCCCAGACCGATCTGGAATACACCGTTACCCCGTGTTAGCAAGGTATCTGCTAAAGGGCTGCCCGCCTCAGTTGGTTGGAGCAGTGCGATACGAAAGCTTCCGACGCAGAAAAAAGCTCGCCTAGCGGATAACTGCGGGACATCTTCCACCGTATCAGGAGGCTCTCCCAGCAGCAGCCTGTAGCTTTCTATCGCGTTGTCCAGCTTCTCAATCGCTAAGGCGAGAGATCGTATGGTGTGGGCTTTCAGATGGTGATGGTTAAAAGCGACCACATGCCGCCGCTGCAGCATTCCCGAAATCGGCTGGATGAGGAAAGGGAGCTCGTGCCCCCACGGGTCGGTGGGGACCTCCGCCGATCGCCAGGTTAGAAAGGTTCCGTCGGGACGGCGCGCATTTCCGTGAAAGGGGCCTTCCAGTGGGAGTCCACGGCTTCGAGCCTCGATGACGTCTCTCTCCAGATCATCGGATGTGATGCCGAAGCCCAAAAGCGTCGCTGCTCGTTGGCTCAATAGATTTAGCAGAATCCGACCGTGGATGCTATCCCTTGCCCTGTCCGGTTTTCCGACAGTGATGAGCTCCAGGTAGTTGGTGCTGAATGGGGCAATGGAGCTAATTGTACCCAGCGCAGGATACTCGTTTCCAAGGCTGAATCTTAACCCCAAGGCTTGCCCCAACTGGTCCGATGCGACCTCTAGGTCTCTCACCGCAATAGTCGCGTGGTCTAGGCCGAGTAACATCGTCATATCTCCAATAGAGTGGCAGGTAGATAGGACTTGGAAGGCCAAGCCATCTGTTTGCCATTCAGCCTCTTGTTTGCCCTCGTTGAGCTATCGACCGGCGCCTCCGTTGCCGCCTACATGCAGAAAGCAGACCTATCGGTTTTGCAGCCAGCAGCTAGAATGGCATCAAGAGTGCAGTTGGTCTTTTTAGCCAAAGGCGAATACAGCTTGGCAGAGGCGAAGCGGGGATGGTTGCTTTCGAATCGCGTTATCACAGATATATACCCGAATACGAGCGCCTTCGCGATGCTATCGCTCAGGTGGCGCTGGAAATGGCCCAGCAGACCGATTGGAATCCGGCGGCTCAGACGGCCGTAAGCTTGGCCGAGAAAGCGCTTCGAGCGGATGCTGTGGTTCTCTGGGCTGTAGACGACAAAGAGAAGCTTCTTCGCCTCTCAGCCTGGAGCGGGATATCATCCTCGAAGCTAGATCCTCTGCGCGTGATCTCCTTCGATGCCCCTTATCTGGCATCTCGAGCAGTCCGAGAACTCAAGTTGCAGGTGATACCAAGGCTAGATGCTCTACCCCCTAACAGCCCTGTTGCTGCTCTTTGGGGAGCTTTGGGTTTTCGAACGATGGTGTCTCTCCCTTTGATGTCGCGTAAGCAGTTGGTAGGCGCCATGACTTACGTTACGCGCCACCTTCACCACTACAATCGTTTTGAGCTAGACGCGATCCGTACCATAGGGGATATCATTGGCGCAGGGCTGGCCAACGCCAAGCTCCACGACGAGCGAGAAGTGGCCTTATCGCAGGCCAGAGAGATTGCTGAAGAGGCCCGTATTGCCGGCAACACCATGCGTACGCTCTTAGATACGATCCCAGTTGGCGTGGTGGCCGTGGATGCCGGTGGTAAGGTTACCATGACTAATCGCGCTGCCAAAGCGATCCTTGGGAGCGATGTAACGGGCAGCGTGTATGAAACAATGGGTAGTTTCACCTTACTGAACGCCGACGGGTCGTTGGTCACACCCGAAAATCAGCCGTTGCGCAGGGCTTTCGAGAAAGGTGAGTCGAGTTACGATGTTGAGATACTGGTTCGTCGCGAAGATGGCTCCGAACGAATAATCCTGGTGAACTCCAACCCCGTTTACCGCGATGAGGGTCAATTGATCGGGGCAATAGCTGCCTTCCTGGACATCACGGAGCGCAGGAAGGCTGAGGAGTCGCGCATTCACCTCGTGGAGGAACGGGCTGCGCGTAGGGAAGCGGAAAAGAGAGCGAGAGAGCTAGAGGCGATCGTAGAAGCAGTGCCCGACGGTATTTTTGTGACCGATCGGCAGGGCAACGTGGTGGTGGCTAACAACGTTGTTGCGCGATTTTTGGGATTCAAAGACAAGAAGCAGGTGTTGAGACCGATCGTTGATTACCTCCATCTCGTTCAGATGCTGCACCCCGATGGACGGCAATTCACCGCTGAGGAGATGGCTACTGTTCGGGCGTTAAATGGCGAGAGTGTGGTGCAGGAGGAGGCGAAGCTGCGCCGCGACAAACAGGAGATAGTTGTTGAAATAAGCTCGGCTCCAATATGGGATGAGCGGGGGAATGTGGTGAAAGCGGTCGCTATAGTGCGCAACGTGACGGAACGCCGGCGTTGGCAGCAACAGCGCGAGTCTATGGCGCACGTCGCACAGGCTCTCAGCCAGCAACTGGATCTCGATGCGGTGTTGCAAACCGTGATGGACCAGACCCTTCAGGTATTGGGAGCCGATGCTGTGGCTATCTACCTTGCAGAGCCCGAGCAGCAGCAATTGGTGTTGGTAGGGCAGCGCGGCTTGCCTGCCGAGTTAGTGGAGAAAACGCGAAGCTTCCCCTTCAACGCCTCCATCGCTGCCGCACGAGCCTACAGCACAAGTTCACCTGTGCTCATCGAGAAGCTGGCCGAGGTAGGACCTGAGCTGACAAGGGCCCGAGACCTCGCCACGATCGGCCATTTCAGCTCGCTACTCGCGCTACCTCTGCTTGCTGCCGGTCGACCGATCGGAGCTATGAGTTTCGTGGTGAAAGCCCCTCATCACTACTTGGAAGATGAGCTGGAGACGGTCGTGCGGGTCGCGGAACTGTTTGCTACCTCGATCGAAAATGCTCGATTGTTACAGGAAGTGCACCGGCGGGTAAGTGAATTGGACGCTATCTTCTCATCTATGACCGACGGTGTGATTCTTTACTCTGCGTCTGGAGAGATCCTCCAGATGAATCCGGCAGCCGAGAAGATGCTCGGATACTCCCCACAGGAGAGAGGGCTGCCGATTAACGAACGGTTGGCAAGGTTGCGACTCGAGACTGCGGATGGAAAACCTTTTCCCCTGGAAGAGACTCCGCCTTTGAAGGCGCTGCGAGGTGAAACCGTTCAGGGAGTGGTGATGGTCCTTCATCCGCAAGGTAAGGATGCTATCTGGGTTTCGATTAGCGCCTCACCGCTCTGGTCCCCCGATGGCCGGCTGTCAGGCGCGGTTATGACTGGAACCGACATCACATCCCAGCGTCATCTCCAACAGCAGCGCGCCAAATACATACTGGGCATCTCCCATGGTTTACGCACCCCCTTGACGGCGGTGCAAGGCCGGGCTCAGCTCCTCGATGCGCTCATAAAGAGGCGCGGAGTAGATGGACAGATGCGGCACAACGTAGACGTTATTCTATGGGCATCGCTACGAATGAGCTTGATGCTTCGGGACCTTGTAGACCTGATGTATTTGGAGGCCGGGCAGAAGTTGAGACTAAACCGGATTCCCATAGAGCTACGTGATTACCTGTTCAACCTGAAGGAGCGGATGCAAGGTTTGCTGGAAACCGATCGCATCCTTGTGGAGATCCCGGATAAGTTGCCGGAGGTATCAGCCGACTCCGACAGGCTGGAGCGCATACTGGTAAATCTGCTGAGCAACGCCCTGAAGTACTCTCGACCGGAGACTACAGTCACGGTGAGTGCATACCAGAAAGCCGATGTGGTCGTCGTAACGGTAACCGACCAGGGCCGGGGCATCTCTAAGGAGGAGATGGCAAACCTGTTTCGGCCGTATCAACGTTGGATGATGGAGCGCAAACCGAAGGAGAGTGTAGCCCTCGGCCTCTACATTACAAAAGGACTGGTAGAGGCGCATGGTGGGAGTATCTGGGTTGAGAGTGAGTTAGGGAAGGGGAGCAGCTTCAGCTTTACATTGCCGGTTGCTTGAGTCCCCCTGTCGGTAACTGCAGACCCGGTGAGATTCGACGGTCCTGAAGAGGCCGGGGTTGTTCAACCCGAAGTACGCGACAGAGGCTAGACGTTAATGAGAACCCAACCCATGATTCGGGATTGGATCATCCTGGCGCTGCTCTTAGCCATTAGCGCTGGTGTGTTCATCCTGGATGCGTACGTCTACGCAGGCGGACTTCTGCCGGTCGCTCCCTACGCGTTACCGATTTTAATCGCAGCCTACCTTCTGCCTCCCGAAGCGATCGTTGCGGTTGCCCTGTGGATTCTCGCCCTTCGAGCAGTGGCATCGCGAACCCTTTCGACCCCTTTCCTGGATTCCGTTTCCTATGAGCTCAGCCTGGCCTTTGTGGGAATCCTGGCCGTGGCTTTGTCGACAAAGACGAGGCGTGAGGCCGCCTTGAGGGCGGAATCTGATGCGATCATAGCCTCCATCGCAGATGCGATCATAGCCTATGATCCCGATGGGGGTATCCTCCACATGAATGCTACGGCGGAGAGGATGCTGGGATACTCGCCGGAGCAGCGAGTTTTACCTCTGGATCAGCGATTAGCTCTGCTGCACCCGGAAACCCCTGAGGGAGTAACGATACCGTGGGAAGACACACCTATCGCCAGGACTCTCCGTGGAGAGACGGTATCGAGTATGGTAATGGTGCTCCACCCTCCCACGGGCATGACCCACTGGGTCTATATCAGCTCAGCTCCGATTAGGGCCAGTGATGGAACACTGCTGGGGGCTGTGACCTCTCTTTCCGATATCACACCACTCCATGAGTTGGAAGAGCAGCGTGAAGACCTAATGAGAGCCGTCTCCCACGACCTGCGGTCGCCCCTCACCAGCATCCTGGGACAGGCTCAACTGCTCCGGAAAAAGTTGGATGCAACAGGCCGAGATGATCGGGAGCGGCGTAGCGTCGATGCGATCATCACTGGGGCAATGAGGATGAATACCATGATCCAGGATCTCGTGGACTCCGCGCGTATGGAGTCGGGCCAGTTGAGACTCCAAAAGCAGCCGATCGAGCTGAATACCTTCCTTGTAGATATGCTGGAACGAAACAGCACTGCGATGGCTGTCCAACGGGTGAGATTAGGGATCCCGTATGACCTACCCCCTGTCAACGCCGATCCGTCTCGGTTGGAGAGGATCTTTACTAACCTGGTATCCAATGCTCTCAAGTACTCCCCTGCTGAGACGGAGGTGCTGATCAACGCCGAGAGAGTGAACGAGGTTGTAAGGGTATCGGTGAGCGACCAGGGGCCTGGTATTCCTACTGAGGATATCCCAAATCTGTTTCAACGCTTCTATCGCGCAAGGGGTACCCGCAAGACCGAGGGGCTGGGGTTGGGGCTGTATATCACGCGGATGCTGGTGGAGGCGCACGGAGGGAAGATCTGGGTTGAGAGCGAGCCGGGAAAGGGGAGCACCTTCTACTTCACACTGCCTCGCGCGTGAGTAGATCATCTCGTTGGCCAATTATCAATATTGTAGCCTCAGGCTGCAGCCTGTGCGTACCTCATAATGAAACGTGATGTTAGCCCTCAACGAGGCGACTTGTCCCCTTCCGCCACATGGTCCGACGGGACGGCAGGGGATAAACCCCTGCCGTGCGTACCAAAGACTGCCGGTGAAGCGCTAGAATGTGTGGAAGCGCGCCTGTGGCGCACCGCAGAGAGGGCACTTTTCAGGGACATCGCCCTCGGCAGTGTATCCACATACCTCGCACACGACAACCGGGCCCATCTCAGTATCACGTCCCAGGGTTACTGCATCTCTGGCGCGGCTGTATAACTGAGCGTGAACCTTCTCCGCGTCCAGAGCATACTGCATAACCCTGGCAGCTCCGGCTTCGTTCTCCAACTTGGCGACGGCTTCGAAAGCCGGATACATGGTCTCGAACTCGTAAGTCTCACCTTCGATGGCGGATGCCAGGTTGTCCGCTGTTTTGCCTATTCCCCGCATCGTTACCAGTATCCTGGCGGCGTGGACCTGCTCAGCGTAGGATGCGGCGCGGAACAGCCTCGCAACGTTGACCAGGCCTTCCTTTTCTGCCTTTTCGGCAAAAAGCATGTACTTAACATGAGCCTGACTCTCTCCCGCAAAGCTCGCCTTAAGGTTCTCTTCAGTCATTTTCTTCATGTCTGTTCTCCTCAGAGAGGTATAGCGGCGGGGACTAGCTCCGAGCCCCTGCCTCGGCGTCTCGATGATTACCCGAGCAGCGTGCCTGCTGGCACACCACACTCAATATCGTATAACGAATCTGCCGCCGAGCGTGTGCTTTCTTTATCCCCTTCCTCGAGACCCAGATCGGGGGCAGCGCCAAAGGCGCAGAGCGCTAGCACCGCGAGTAGTATTGCAATGAGGACTATAGAAAAGCGGGGGCCTACTGTATCGGTGATTCTCCCAATAGATGTGACCGAAAGGAGAACGGCGGCACTTCCGGCCAGATCCAAACCCATTCTCACCGGTTTGGCCATCTCATCTTTGGTGAGTAGGCCGATTAGGGATGTGAGGGCGAGGCCGGCCAGCCCAAGGCCTAAACCGATGGCCACACCGGAGAGGATCGATCCATTGAGAGAGCTCGTTATGGCGAAGCCGAAGCCCCCCGCAGCCGTAAGGCCAAAACCAATGGCTATGCGGGAGTGGATGGCCAGTTGGTTACGCAAGAAGCTGTTGCCGAGCGTGGCGATAGCTATCCCCAATCCCTGAGCGGCGAGCACGTAGCCAAGGTTGTCTGCGGATGTGAAGGCGCCCCAAACCATGAGAGCCACCTGAACCACAACCAACCCGCCTATCGCCAGGGCAGCCAGGAGTCGTATTGCTGCAGCGGTGCGCAATGCAGGCCAACGCCAGATGTAGATCAACCCCTTCTGGATCTCAGCCAACTGCTTCGCAAATGACCCTTTTTCAATCGAAGTTGGGTTAGGCGCAGTAGGCCGTGCAAATATGAGTAAAGCAGTGGAAATGGCTAGGGTGATTATCGTGGCAACTACGCAGGCGGAAAATCCGGTAGAACCGGAGTAAGAGGAATTGTAAATAACTGTTCCTGCCGCTGGCCCGACGATCATGGTTGCCGATCGGGTGGTGATCAATCCCGTATCGGGGACGGTAGCTTTTTCCCCAGCCAGGGCTGGCAACATCGTTTTACGAGATGCTTTGATGAAAGCTGCCGATATACCTAGAGCAAGGCCGATAACAAGAACCAGTCGCAGGTCGGAAGCAGCTTTGACTCTAAGTAGCGGCAGCAGTAAGAGGGTGGTCGAGCACTGGGCTACCAGGGCGATAGGGTAGGCTTGTTTACCCGAAACCAGCCGGTCGGCCAGAGGGCTCAGGAGAAAAGGCGGAAGGATCAATGCCATCACTATAATGCTGACGAGAGTTGCCGACTCCTCGAGGTGATAGCCCCACGCGAGGAGGCCGATGGCGAAGATACAGCTTCCCAGAGTGGCAATATCCCTCGACGCCCAGTAGCAGATGAACCGGCTGGATAGTGTCATAGTGGGGACCTCGAATGAATGATAACGAGCGCTATTATACAGGGATCAATATTGTGTGGGCAGGCGGTGTCCGTAGCTATCAGGCTGTTTCGATACCGGCAGCATCTGCTCGGGCGTACTCCTGGAACAGCCGGCCCCAGGATGTTTCCGCCAACCATCGTTCGAAGACCCGGCGATCCCTGGCCGGCCACCTGTAGTAGTCGTGGTAGACCTCCGAGCCCAGGATGAAGATATTAACAAGAGGCGTCCGGAAGAAGAAGTTCTGGATAGCCTTCAAAGGGCTGAACCAAAGTATGTCTCCCACGCGACTTGCCGTGTTGTCTCCCACCTGGAAACCCCAGTTCACACCGCGTATGTCCTCCCCCAGCACCTCTATCTCATCCGGGCGGCCGACCCCAAGTCCTGCCTCGTGGGCTAATCGTATATAACGGATCGACATGGGATCAAAACCCATCATCTTGGCCGCCACTGCGTCGATAGCTACCTGGTCTGCAGAGGCCAGGATGACGTTTTTGATCTCCGGATGCATGGTCCTGGGACCAGGGCCGTTGCCCGCCGTGGTGCCATCCATCACCGCGAATATCCCTGAGTGGATCTCTTTTTGGATCGCCAACAGGTCGACCAGCGTCTCGTGGATCCAGCTATGGGTGTAGTGGCGCTTCGTGTTGAGCAGTCCGCCGAAGGCGTTCTTCATAGCCCCGGTGGTGGTAGTGTAGATGTGGCACTTTACCGTGGGCAGGTGGACTATGTTCTTGCCAACGAAGTAATCGGGTATGCGTATGCCCTCGGGGAAGATACGATCCAGTACCAGCATCTTCGCCTTTGGTCTGTACTCGATCCACCGCATGTCCTGATCTCGGAAGTTGTACAGCACAGGGATGTTGTAGCGGCGGAAGATCGGCAGGTAGTTGTTTAGGTCTTCACCTTTGAAGGCATCTGTGACCACAGTTTTGTTTTGGACGCAGACCTGGTCTTTTAGCCCCATATTGCCAAGCCCCAGGATGGTCCCCTCCAGTTGCCAAGGGGTTGTGTTGGCTCCGGGGAATGGGAAGTGCCATGAGATGTTATCTTTCAAAATGGTGGTAGTGGAAGGGGCTAAAGCATCACTGCAGCCAGCTAGCTCCATGAGACGCTGATAGTCATCCAGTACCGTCTCTGGCCGAGTTTTCAGGACGGCAACACGTGCTCGATCTCCCATTACACACCTCGTTTACCTTGTGCACGACAGTCGCGTGGACTTTAACTACCCAACATTGTGCACTAATTGGTCCTGGCAGCACAAGGACAGGGGCAACTCAGGATGAGCCCCAAGTCTCCGGAAAAATGGCTGATCTCGACGCCTGGCCATAAATGGACCAGGCTGAGACGCTCAAGTACGCTAAAGCGCCCTCTCGATATGGTCGGTATTAGCCTGGTTATGATCGTTGCCGATTAAACCGTACGTATCTGTCGTGGCCCTGAAGGGCCGGCCTTAACCTCCG
>JBMNNU010000371.1:0-3257 GCA_050942695.1 Chloroflexota bacterium | reverse complement strand
GGCCATGACCTAGCATCGGAAAAGGCGCTCATCAGCCGGTCGACAAACTGCTCTCCCCGTGAGAGCAGCCCCTCGAAGGCGACAGCACGGGAGATCGGCTCGTCGTAGAAGAAGACAGCAATCGTTCTCCCTGAGGGCAGGTTGACCTGATAAGCCCTGGTGGGGTCGATGCGGCCTCCGCTGACGTCTCGCCAACCACCGCCGCTCAACCGCCGTATCCGGCTGGCCTGACTCTGTGCGAGGATTGTAAACTTGATCCCCTGTTCCGCCATGACATCCAGAGTGGCAAGGTCGGCAGCGGTTTCCGGCAGCCACATCCCCTCCGGAAGGCGACCGAACCGTTGCTCGAAATCTCGAATCCCCCAGATCACCTGAGTCCGTTTATCCCGGCTGTTGGCTAGGGGGAGGATCATGTGGTTGTAAGCCTGGGCTATGGCCGACCCGTGGCCGGAGAAGCGCTCTCGGCTCTCGCCGTCTGCCGCCACCACGCTCTGGTAGGTCTCGGGCGAGTTTTCTTGCATCCAGGCGAGCAGGGTGGGCCCCATATTAAAGCTCATCCTGGCGTAGTTGCTAGCAATCTTTACGATGCGCCCGTCGCCGTCCAGAATCCGCGATGCGCCGTTGGGTCCGTAGCATTCGGCGGTTATCCGCTCGTTCCAGTCGTGGTAGGGATAGGCAGAATCTTGCACCTCCACAGCTTCCAGGGAGGGGTTCTCTCGCGGTGGCTGGTAGAAGTGGCCGTGAATGCAGATATACTTCTCCATTCAGGCACCTGCTTTTTTTAAGGAGGAAAAACATAGTAATTTGGGGACACTCCCCGTGACGCGAGCGAGCGTAGCGTCACGCCCGCCAGGCCTCAACGCTGCGCTCGCTCGCGTTGGGCATGGTTCATACAAACAGTCAGTTCGTGTAACAGTCCAATGCTGTAGCGTCGGGGCTCGTCCCCGACGAGGTACCACGTCGGGCACAAGGCCCGACGCTACATTGTGACTCGTGCCGTGAACCATCCCTCGCGTTGAGTGCCCTGGACCCGCTTTTGCTCCCCTCTTCCTGTGGGGGAGGGGTTGGGGGTGGGGTCCGTCCCTCCAAACCCCGCCAGGCGTTGCACCCTGGACACGCCTTTGACTCAATGTGCAGCCTCTTTCGAAAGTAGAACCAGGGTTTTCGGGGCGATGGGTATGTGAATATTCCCGTCCGAAATAAGCAACTCGGGAGTTGGACTTCCTGCACCTCCCCAACGGCTCTCGGATGAATCGAGCAGCTTCCGCCATTTCCCGCTGGGGATGGGGATATCAGCGCTTAGGGAGCCATCGTTGAAGTTGAATATGATGGCAACCTCGCTGCCTTCGCTCCAACGGCGTGCCAGCATGGCTAGCTCCTCTTCGAAAGGCAGCACCTCCATACGTTCCTTGTTCAAGCAGGCTAGAGCCGGCACTGTTTTACGAAGCCGAATCAGCTCTCGGTAATACTCAAGGATGACTCTATGGTGCCCCTGACCTCTGAGGCCAAGATCCAGTTTCGATCTGATAAAGGTTGCGGGGTCCTGCGGGTCGGGAGCGTCGCCGTGCCATGCGAATGAGGAGAACTCCTCCCTGCGTCCCCGGCGTACTGCTTCCACTAGCTCTGAGTCGAGGTGGCTGATGAAGTACTGGAAAGGAGCCGTCTCCCCATACTCCTCACCCATGAACAGTAGAGGGATGTAGGGGGAAAGCAGCACGACTCCCGCCGCCAGCTTTAGGCCCTCCAGGGAGACTAACTGGGTCAGCCGCTCGCCCATCATGCGGTTGCCGATCTGGTCGTGGTTTTGAGAGCACACCACGAACTGGCGCGCCTTGCACATTCTAGGGGAGTTGCCGTGGCGGTGCTGTCGATAATGGGAGTACTGGCCGGTGTAAGCATAGCCATCTCTATATGCTCTGGCTAGCAGTTCTGTCGAGCCGAAGTCCTGGTAATAACCGTTCCGTTCTCCCGTTAAGATTGTGTGGAGTGCGTGGTGGAGATCGTCGCTCCACTGAGCGTCCAGGCCGTAACCGCCTATCTCCCTGGGATGGATGATCCGTGCATCGTTGAGATTGCTCTCGGCAATGGTCAGAATCTGCCGGCCCAATTCCATTCCTCGCTGCTGCACAGTTACGGCCAACTCCTGTAGGAAAGGTAGCGCAGATTGGTCGAAAATAGCGTGGACAGCATCTAGCCGCAGGGCGTCCAGGTGGAAATCTGTCACCCAGTAGAGCGCGTTCTCCAGGAAGAAACGTCTCACATCGTCGCTGTGTCGCCCATCGAAATTGATAGCCGGGCCCCAGGGGGTCCTGTACTTGTCGGTGAAATAGGGCCCGTAGTCCCATAGATAGTTACCTTCGGGGCCGAGGTGGTTGTAGACCACATCCAGCACGACGGCTATCCCCCTGCCATGGCAGGCATCCACCAGCCGCTTCAATCCCCAGGGCCCACCGTAGCTGTTCTGCACCGCGAAGGGGAATACCCCGTCGTAACCCCAGTTGCGGTCGCCGGGGAATTGCGCCACCGGCATGATCTCGACGGCAGTGATGCCCAAAGCTTTGAGGTAATCCAAATGGGGGATTATGGCATCGAACGTCCCCTCGGGGGTAAAGGTTCCTACGTGGATCTCATAGATCAGATACTCATCGAGTGGCAATCCAGGCCAACTGTTGTCTGTCCAGGGGAAGGAGGACTCCACCACCTGGGATGGGCCGTGGACGCCGTGCGGCTGGGACCTCGACGCCGGATCTGGACGCTCCTTACCCTCTCCCAGGCAATAGCGGTACAGATAACCGGGCTCGACTCCCTCTACCATTGCACGATGGTAGCCCTGCCCAACCTTCTCCATCGCAACCCATCGTTCATTGGGAGCGATGAGGTGGAGTTGAACCCTCTGGGCCAGGGGCGCCCAGACCAGGAACCGACATCGCCCGCCTCCCAGATAATCAGCCCCAAGTTTTTGATCGGTATCCACGCTGCCTTCCATCAATAAACCCAGGTTGAGAGTGGGTGATCCCCTCACCCGGTGACACTGCGCTCGCTCGCGTCACGCCTCTCCCACTGCGCTGGGAGACCACATTCTCCCTCTCCCACCGCAGTGGGAGTGGGGACGTGGAATCCAGGACTCAGGACTCAGGACCCCCTCCCTCCGGCTTCAAGAACAGGGCTGCCAGGGGCGGAAGCGTCAGGTTCAGCGAGTAGGGCCTGGCGTGGAACGGGATCGGAGCCGCCTCTACTGCACCCATATTGCCGATGCC
>JBMNNU010000030.1:0-18272 GCA_050942695.1 Chloroflexota bacterium | reverse complement strand
GCTCGCTCTGCTTGCCTTTGCGGGCTTGATCGTGCTGTTGGGCTATCGGATCTACGTTCGCCAGTCTAGGGCGGTGAGCACTTTCGCTGATTACCTGATTCTGGTTTTGCTGATCGTTACGGTGGGTATGGGCTATCTGGCGGGGCAAAGCTGGAACGTCATTCCCTATAAAGTGACGATGGTCTTCCATATCGGGGCAGGGTCGGCGATCCTGATTCTCGCCCCCTTTACCAAGCTCGCCCACTGCGCGCTCTATCCACTTATCCGGTTCAGCTCGGAATTGGGGTGGCACCTGACGCGGGAGGGGGGCGCTGACGTAATCAAGACGTTACACGGCCCGGAGGGCAGAAAGATATGATACCAGCTATTCTCACCGATGTAACAAAGTGCATCGGCTGTGAGAAATGTGTCGAGGCTTGTGTGAATGCCAACGACCTGGGCGAGTACCGGCCGGGTATGCCGCCAAGCAAGCAGGAGATCGGCGACGGACTTTCTGCGGTGCGGTGGACATCCGTACTGGCGAAGCCCGGAAAACATTTCGTCCGCAACCAGTGCCGCCACTGCCTGGAGCCGGCATGCGTATCGGCTTGTCTGGTGGGCGCTATGAAGAAGTCGCCGGAAGGGCCGATAATCTACGATCAGTCGATCTGCATGGGGTGCCGCTACTGCATGGTAGCCTGCCCGTTCGGTATACCGCGCTACGACTGGTCAACCCCGGTTCCGTACGTCAACAAATGCACTATGTGTTTCTCGCGGCTGAAGGAGGGCAAGCAGCCAGCCTGCGTCGAGGCTTGTCCTGAGAAGGCCACGATCTTCGGGGAGCGGGACGAGCTGCTGGCCGAAGCCGCTCGCCGGCTGAAGGCCGAGCCGGGGAAGTACATGCCGCACATATATGGCGAGCATGAGGCAGGCGGAACCTCGGTTATGTATATCTCCGACATCGAACTGGACTTCTTCAACCTGTCCAGGGATGTGGCCAAGGAAATGCCCAAGGGGCTATCCAAGTCCCTGCCGCAGAAGCCGTTTCCCGAGCTTACCAGGCCAGTTATGGAGAGTGTACCTTTCGTAGGCCTGGGCATGACGGTGCTATCTGGGGGACTCTCGTGGATAATTGGGCGGCGCATACAGATGGCTCGGATCAAGGCCGAGGAGATGAAGCGAAGCCGTGAGGGTGGGGAGGAGAAGGAATGAAGCGACGAACCATCCTCAAGGACATTCTTTGGATTCTGGTTACCGTAGGGGTGGTAGCGGGCCTGGTCCGATTCACCCGAGGGTTGGGAGCGACGACAAACCTTGACGACGCAACCCCCTGGGGCTTCTGGATCGGCTTCGACGTCATAGCCGGTGTAGCCCTGGCTGCAGGAGGCTTTACTCTAGCGGCTACTATCCACGTCTTCCATCTAGATAAGTACCGCCCCCTTCTGCGCCCTGCTATCCTAACTGCCTTTCTGGGCTATATCGCGGTGATAGTTGGGCTGATCGCTGATCTGGGCCTCCCCTGGAATATCTGGAGGCCGATAGTGCACTGGCAGCACCACTCAGCACTCTTCGAAGTAGCCTGGTGTGTGATGCTCTATACCACGGTCCTGGCGCTCGAATTCATGCCGACGGCTCTCGAGCACCCGCTGTTCGGCAAACCGATTTTCCAGACTGTGCTGCGCCTGCTCAAACGGTTTACGGTTCCGATCGTAATCATCGGCATCGCCCTATCCACGCTGCACCAGTCATCCCTCGGCACGCTGCTGCTGATCAACCCGTTGCGGGTCCACGAGCTGTGGTACAGCCCCATTCTGCCGGTGCTCTTCTTTACGTCGGCGGCTGCTCTGGGGTTGATGACTGTCACCCTGGAGGGTTTCTTCTCCGCCTTCGTCTACCGGCATAAGATCAAACTAGAGCTGTTCTCCGGGCTGGGGAAGGCGACGGCCGTGATCCTATGGCTGTTCCTCGCCATTCGAGTCGGCGACCTCACGCTACGCGGGGTGCTCCCGGCGGCCCTGGATGGCTCCTGGCAGAGCATGTTGTTCCTCGTTGAGATATCGATAAGCACCCTGATCCCTGCCATCCTGCTCTCGATACCCTCAACGCGTAATAGCCTGACTGGGATTGGCACAGCTTCCTTCCTTACCGTCTTCGGCATGATCTTGCACCGGCTTTCTGCTAGCGTGATCGCTGTCGAGAGGCCGGTAGGTGCGAGCTACTTCCCTAACTGGGTCGAGATCTCCATCAGCATAGGCATCATTTCCGGCCTGGCCCTGGTGTTCCTGTTCTTTGCGGAGAATCTCAACCTGTTTGGTCCCGAGACGATGCACGCAGATGAGAAGCCGCCACCATACGCCAAGCCTCGATTCGACCCGGTTACCAAGGTACGACTCGCGGAGTCGCTCTGGGATACAGCCGCCCGCAGGGCGCTCCTGGTCGTGGTGGCGATTGCTCTGGCGATCACGATGATACCGGAACGAGCCTGGACGGCGGATCAGACTCCGGCTACACCGGTGATGCCGGTGCAAGGGTTGAACGTGCTCCGAATCGACGGCAACCGTTCCGGTCTTTTCTCCTACTTCGATCACAAGTCTCACGGGGAGCGTCTGGCTAAGCTGATCGGGGCGAGGTACGCGACCGAAACAGATATGTGTGTGCAGTGCCACCACCTGAGCAACTGGGAGATCAAGGGGGTTGGGTTGGCGGCCGTAGCTCCTCAATACGGGAAGACGGGGGTCGCAGGCGGGTTGCCCTCGTGTAGGGATTGCCACTCGGATATGTACAGTCCGACGTCTACCTTCGACCACGATCTCCATATTAAGCTCGTCCAACCTGGGGGCAATCAGTCGTGCGCTCAGTGCCACGTAGGAGGGCACTCGGCGAGCACAGCGGTGTCGTGCTCGGAATGCCATGCGAATATGTGCACGAGTGCGGATGGGAAGCCTTTCAACTACATCGCGCCTTCTTACGTGGACGCGATGCACGGCCTCTGCATTGACTGCCACGAGGCCGAGGCGGATAAGGTAGGCAAGCCCCTGCTGGGATCCTGCGTGACCTGCCACCACCAGGAGTAAGCATAGTTCGAAACCATACTACATGACACACCCTGATTTTAGAACAAACACCACTTGATTTATCAATGATCCTTGTTGTTCAGGGTGTGTCGTGTTATCTTTTTGCTTTATTGAGGGGATAATCCGGCAGCTTTTTGCCGGAAAAGGGCTTCAAGGCGAGGTTGATCTGCGATATCGATGCGCTAGGATTTCTTGAATTCGCAATCGGTGCAGAGGGTGGGGCTCAGGAAACCGACCTGGCAGAAGGTACCTGCTTCTTTCCAACAAGGTTTGCTGCAGCTAGAAGATTCAGTGGTGCGTGCGCATTTCGGACAGCTATCCATTAACCAGCACGGATAGAGCTCGATGATAGCCCGAACGCCCGCGAGGTTCAGCCCTTTGTCCAGCAACCCTTTGATGAAGCGGAGACGGGCAAGATCCTCATTCGAGTAGAGGCGGTGAGAGTTTCTCCGAGCAGGCTTCAACAGCCCGGCGCGCTCCCACACACGCAACGTTTCAGGGTGCTGCTCTAGCAGCTCTGACACTACGCTAATGGAATATAGTGGCCTTCCCATTGATGCCGCCCACTTCTATTGAGATGCCTATTTATGCACGATTAGTTTACCACCTACAATCAATGATTAGCAAGTAGTTCAATGTACTATTTGTAGGATTTTCTGTCTGATCGATGTAGGAATGTTTGTCGCAGCCCTTAGGCCATCCGCAGGAATACCTTTCTCGTTTAGATTAACGAAGATAATTCCAGATACGCTCCAGTTCTGCGGATAGCTCTCCACTCGGACCCTCGGTCACGACACGCCCATGCACCATTGCCTTGGTAACATCTGTGTCGAAGGGAATCCGAGCCACTATCGGGATTCCCTCGGCATCACAAAAGGCCTCGATCTCCTGGCGTCGTGCGCTGTTCAGGTCACACTTGTTGATCGCGACTGCGGCCGGCACAGTGAAGTGGCGGACTGTTCCTAAGATACGCTGCAGATCATGAACGCCTGCGACCGTTGGTTCAGTGACCAATAAGGCTAGGTCAGAGCCTGAACAGGAGGCGATAACCGGACAACCGATCCCTGGCGGACCGTCGATAATCAGGTAGTCTCGGCTTTCTGCTTTCGCCAGTTCTCTAGCCTGTCGCTTGAGTTCGGTAACGAGCTTGCCGGAGTTCTCCGCAGCCGGGTAGAGGTGGGCGTGGAACAGAGGGCCGAAGCGGGTATTGGAGCGGAACCAGAGCCCAGATACCTGATCATTCATCTGAATAGCTTGGGATGGACAGCGGTAGAAGCAGGCGCCGCAGCCTTCGCAACCGATTGGGTCGACGTGAAGGCTATGGATGTCGCGACGCACGGCTTCAAACCTGCACACCTCGACGCAGATACCGCAATCGGTGCACAGCTCTTGGTCGATTGCCGCTACCTTTCCGCCAACGAATTCGTGGGTTTCGAGCTTCTCAGGTGAGAGCAACAGCTCAAGATTAGCCGCATCTACGTCGGCATCGACTATGGTGATCTCAGCCTCCTTTGATGCTAGATGAGCCACCGCGGCGGCCACGGTTGTCTTGCCTGTGCCGCCCTTGCCGCTCAGTATTACTATCTGCTTCATTGCTCCACCTCCTGTTGAATACGGCGGTGGAGATCAATGAAGGGCTGCCTGTAATCCGGCATCGCTACGGGGAGCGGCAACCCGCGCGAACAGGCCTCTGCTATGCGACGATCCAGGGGTATGCGCATCAATACCGGAATGGCCTCTTCTCGACAGTACTCATCTACCTTATCATCACCGACACCATCTCGGTTGATGATTACCCCAACCTTAAGATTCAGCTTGTCCCGGGCTACCTCCACCGCCATCTTCAGGTCGTGCAAGCCGAAAGGCGTAGGTTCCGTAACCATCAGCGCGTAGTCGCTACCGTGCAGACACTCTACTACCGGGCAGGATGTGCCGGGTGGCGCATCCAGGATTACAAGAGAATCCTGGCTTACTTCGGACAGTCGCTTCTTGAGTTGCCGGATCACCGGCACCCCCATGGCCTCGCCTACGTTGAGTACGCCCTGAGCGAACCGGAGGCTTCCCGCTTTGCCCTCTTCGATCACGCCTGTAGCCCTCAACTGTTCGCTGATAGCCCCCTTAGGACAGTTTAGAGTGCAGCTTCCACAACCGTGGCACAGTTCTGGAAACACCAATACTTCTTTCCCTAGGACGGCGATGGCGTGGTAGGCGCACACCTCCGCGCAACGTCGGCAGAAGTCGCACCTCTCGTAATCCACTACCGGGATCGGCACCCCCACCTCCTGACTCTTTTCGAAGACAGGATCGAGATAGAGGTGAGCGTTAGGCTCTTCCACGTCGCAATCCAGCAACATCACTTTAGATGCATCGCCAGCAGTTTCCTGCTGGAGTGAAGCCACGGCTGTCGCTAAAGCTGTCGCCACCGTGGTCTTTCCTGTGCCACCTTTGCCGCTAGCGACCGTTACGATCATGATGACTCCCTCTCGTCGTGCCTGATCTTCCTGAAGAGAGATCGCCAGTCCTGCCGACTCTTTTCACCCTGGTTTTGGTAGTCTTCTATAGCTTTATGGAGAGTGGTGGCTGCTAGGTTGGAGCAGTGCAGCTTCTCTAAAGGTAACCCACCCAACTCCTCGGCGATGTCGTCGTCGGTAAGTTGCATGGCTTCCTCAATCGTCTTCTGCTTCGCGATCTCGCTCAAAGCGCTGCAGGTAGCGATAGCTGCACCGCATCCCCGGACTAGGTACTTGATGTCTGTCAGGCGTTCGTTTTCTACTTTGATAAACATCAGGAATAGGTCCCCGCAGGCGGGGTCACCCAATTGCCCGATACCGTCCGCGTCCTCCATGAAACCGACGTTGCGGGGATCGAGGAAGTGGGTGATTACCTTGTCGTTATATTCAATAGACATATTAACTACCCGTGGTGATGATGGCCGCTTTCGTCCGGACAGCATGGTTCGACGCCAGAGAGGGAGCCGCCCAAATATCGCTCTACGGCCTCTCTAACGGTACCGCTGGCTCCTGTGGCCACCTCGATGCCATACTGGTTGAAAAAGGATACAGCGCCCGCTCCCATACCCCCCGCGAGCATTACGTTGGTTTTCTGATCGTTGATGAAAGCCGGGACCTGGCCCGGCTGATGGTTTCCGTAATAGGGATTAGCAACGGTCTCGACCTTGACGATAGATCCGTTATCCACATCTACTAAGACGAAATAGGGGCAACGTCCGAAGTGAGCGCTGACCAAGCTGTCCATCCCGTTGTTGCTATCGGCGGATACTGCAATGCGTACTGGCATTGACTCTACTCCTTTTCTTCATTTCATGATGATCTATTGTTGCCTGCGAGACTATGCGCAGAGGTCGTTGTTACTGTTACTTTAGGTCGTCTATACGGCTGGAGATCTCACTCAACCGTTCTTGCATCGATTTGATCTCATCTCTTAGGGTCGAAATATCTTCGTCTTGTTCGGCGGTTGGCGCAGAAGGTTGCGACGGTGTGGCGGTGGAGAATCTTGGTCCGCCAAAACCTACACCTCGTCCAACTCCCCTGCCCTGACCTCCGCCCCCGAAACCTCGGCCTTTTCCGCCACTTCCCATCATTCCCATACCGGTATGGGCGGGGCCGGTAGGGCCGGAGATTGGATTTCCCTGGCCGGCTAAATAGGATTCGACTGCCTGCCGAACGGTACCGTCGCCTGCAAGGGTGTGAACGGTTATTCCCGCTGAAGCGAGGACTCGATAGGCGTTAGGGCCTATATTGCCCGTCACCACGGCCTTCACACCCTGCCGTGCTACATCCTGAGCAGCTTGAATCCCAGCCCCGCTGGCAGCGTATTGGGCTTGGTTAGGCAGGGCTTGAAAAGCCATCGTGTCCGTGTCTACGATCACGTAGACGGGACAACGCCCGAATATTGGACTGAACTGGGCATCTAGATCGTTTCCTAAAGCGCTAATAGCTATTTTCATAATTTCTTACCCCATATCACCCAGTGCTATGGCAGTTGGGTCTCTATCATTCATGAATGCGCCAGCGAGCCGCCGGCGCATCCGCAAGTGTCTATCATGTCACTTTGGCCGAGCACTAGCAGTTTTCGCCCTTCATAAAGGCCCCGCATCTTGGGCATTGTGTGGACGAGCAGGGAATGCCTTTGGCGTGGGGCATTTTGTAACCACATCGGGGACAGTGACAGGTGGATGATCCACCCAGCCCGCGGTCTCCTCTGCCTGAGGGGGAAAACAGTTTGCTTAACCAGTGCCCTTGGCTGCTTTTGGTGATCGACATACCACCACCTCTTCAAGGTTATTTTGGAGCGCAGGGGGATGGGGGCCGCCCTGCGCTCCTGGCCTAGGTATTCCCCTGCAGCCGGGCTTCGAGGTCGCGCAACCGACGTTCCAGCTCAGCTTTCTCTGCCTTCAACTGCTCTATTTCAGCGATCGGTTGAGCTGGCTGGTTTGTACCGTAGAACAAATTGGAGGCTGGTACTACCTGCCCGGCGCTGTTCTGGTAGTAAGCGTTAGGGCCGAAGCCACAACGACAACCGCCGACGTATGTATAGCCCGGGATCGATGGCGAGTAGGCGTTGGCTCGTCCAATACCGGAGCCGCGCCCAATTACCCCACGTCCACCTCCCCTACCTCGACCGAAACCGTACATTTGTGGAACCTCCTCAGGAAAAATGGGCTAGGCTGCGCGATTACTCACTTTTCGTCGATGCCGCCTTACCCTCGGGGCTGCTCCAGCCCCTCCGAATGTTATGAGCTTATGCTCATAACTAATCTACGCTTTTGGCATCGGCATGTCAAGGCTTTTTGGGGTGAATTTTGGGCATTTGCTAAAAATGATTGCTGCATCGGTAGATCGATGCCCAGCATCATGTGGATTAGATAAAGTACTCTAAAAACGTGGAGATATGCTTCGATGTGGAAATCGATGAGAGGAATCGCAGCAGCATCTTAAAGCCCCCAGCCCAGCAACCTCGCGGCTTGATAGGTGAGGATCCCCACCACCAGCGATAGCGCCAATTGGTAGAGCAGCACGACCACCGTCCAGAACCAGCTCTTCGTCTGATGGAGTATCGCCACCACCGTGGATGAGCAGGGGATGAAGGTTATCTGGATGACCAGGTAGGCGAGAGCCGAGGCCTGCGTCAGCATCAGCGGTAGAGCGGATGCAAGGCCACTCTCCTGGCCTCCTGCTCCGAGGATCGCCATGCTGGCCAACGCGTTCTCCTTGGCCACGAAGCTGGTCAGCAGCGCCACCATCATCCTCCAATCCAGCCCCATCAACGCTCCCAGCGGCTCCAGGTAGCGCCCTACCTGTGACAGGTAGCTATCCTGTATGTTGCCCGTCGGCTGGTCCGCCAGGAACCAGATCACGATTGAGACCAGGAGGATCACCGTTCCGGCTCTCACGAGGAACTCCTTGATGCTCTGCCAGGTTTCAACGACAATCGCCCGCCAGTTGGGCAGATGGTAGAGGGGAAGCTCCATGATCAACGCGGGGCGTTCCCCGTGAGGAATGGTCCTATCGAAAAGCAGGCCGGTGAGGCCCAACAGGGCTAGATTTAGGGCCACCAGCGCCCAGGTTATAAAAGGGGCCGACCCGCCGAAGAGGGCGCCGGCAATGAACACCAGCACCACCATCCTGCCGCTACAGGGAACGAGGGGGATTAGGAGGACCGTCAACAAACGGGCGCGCGCTGAGTCGATAAGCCGGGCCCCGAAGACCGCCGGCACATTGCAGCCGAAACCGAGGAAGAGGGGGATGAGTGATTCCCCGTGAAGCCCCAACCGGTGCATGAAACGGTCGCCGACGAAAGCAGCCCTCGCCATGTAGCCCACATGCCGGAGGATCCCCATCCCTACGAAGAAAACCACCAGGATGGGCAGGAGGGAGAGAACCGTTCCCACCCCGCCAAGCACGCCGTCGACCAACAGCCCACTGAGCCAGGTTGGGGCTCCCTCCAAGGCTGCCTGGAGCGCATCTCCGGCGGCTGTTATGGCGCGCTCAAGCAACCCCACTACCGGAGCGGCGAGGCTGTAAACGCACCAGAAGAGCAGCGCCAGCAGCCCTAGTAGAAGCGCGGGACCCAGGATGGGATGCGTAGCTGCCCGGTCGAGCCTTTCAGTGAGCGAGACGGCGCCGTGCTGAGGTTTATATAGCGCCGCTCGAACCATCCTCTCTATCCACTCGTATCGCGCGCTGGCTATGGAGACTACGGCGTCTTCATTCTCCCGAAGAATAGTATGGAGTATCCCCCTTTTTTCGTCCGGGAGACCGATCTCGGCAAGCTGTGTAATCTCCTTATCCCCTTCCAACAGCTTTATAGCCGACCATTCCCGCGGGTATGGAAATAGACCGCCCCCATTCAGGAGCGCCGCCAACTGATCCCGAAGCGTAGCGAGTTCCGGTTGAAGAATCGGGGGTTTAGGTGAATAGGAGATTTCGCCGTTGGCCAGGTCGCCCACGACATCTAATAGCCGCTGCACCCCCTCGCCGCTGTAGGCTACTATGGGCACCACCGGCACACCTAGGGCGGCTTGGAGGACGTGTGCCTCGATCCTCATCCCGCTGTTCAGCGCTACGTCCATCATATTGATGGCAACAATAACCGGCGCTCGTAATTCAAGTATTTCGGCGGCCAGGTAAAGGCTTCGCTCCAGATTCGTGGCGTTCAGCATTACGACCACCACGTCAGGCTTTTCCTTGACGATGAAGTCGCGAGCTACCTGTTCGTCTGGTGAGTTGGACGTAAGGCTGTAGACGGCGGGTAGATCGGTTATCTCCAACGTTCGACCGTCGCGGCGATGGGTACCGGAACGGACCTCGACGGTTGTGCCAGGCCAGTTACCGGCGCGTTGAGAGAGACCGGTGAGCAGGTCGAAGAGGGTGGTCTTGCCCACGTAGGGAGTGCCTATCAGGGCAACCGATACGGTCGATTTCGACTCCAACGTTTCCACTTTGCGGGGCTGTATCGACGTTCGCTCAGTTGTTCCCATTCTGTGGACCGTCCGAGAAGGAAGTTCTGAGAATCAGGATCTTCTGAGACTCCCCTCGGCCCAGGGCTACTCGAGTGTCGCGGATTGAGACGATTAAAGGGCCGCTTTTTGCGTTTTGCACCATGGTTATTGGGGTACCCGGGGTAAATCCGAGGGCGAGGCAGCGACACATCAAGCTCCTGCCGGCTGTGTACCGGTAAACGGTGCCGGTCTCACCGGGCTTCAACTGAGCGAGTGGGATAGCTTCATCGGCTTCTGTTAGGGTGTCGGGAGCGACGTTGATGCTGCCAGCAACCTCTACGGGCAACGTCCGGTTTTCACCGTCGACCGTGATGATTGTATCGCAATTGTCCGGCTTCAGTTCGGACAATTCGACTATAGCTCCGGGTTTGATGCCCAACTTTTCCATCTCGCGTAGCAGTTCCGGGTCGTCTTCCCTGACGTTCACGACTCGAGCAGGGTGAGATGGAGCCATCTCCAGAAGAGAGATGGTGGACTTCGGAATGATCTCGCCCTCTGGCCCGGGGATCTCGTAGCCGTGAGGGCAGGTGGTGCTGACACCGACCGCACGAGCTAGGGTTTGCTCCATCTCTGGGGAGGTGGCGTGCTCAAGTTTGCAGGCCTCGTTGTGGACTCGGTCCCAGCGAAACCCCAGTACATCGTGAAGAAATCTCTCCCAGAGGCGGTGGCGCCGCATGACCTTACGCGCCTGGATGCGGCCTTCTTCGGTGAGCGCTATATCCCCTCTGGGTTTATAGCTGACCAGGCCTCGCTCTGCCAAACGACCCAACATCTCGGTGACCGAGGGTGCTGAGACATGTCTCTCTTTGGCTAGAGAAGAGGTGGTGATTCGATCCCCGCGCTCCTCTAGTCGGCCGATTGCCTCCAGATACTCCTCTATCTGTTCGCTGAGCACGTTTGTCTCCTGCCCCAGGCGCCGAAATTAGGATAGCCTAATTGTATGCCTGTTTGAGGCGGCTGTAAAGTAAGGGATCGATTCAGGGGGTTAGTGGCAGCAGCAACTTCCGCCACCCTGGCTGCCGCAAGGTGGCGCATCGCACCGCTCTTCTCGGTCGCAGCAGGTGTGGCCTCCGGCAGAGTTGGATCGAGCGATGTGTCCTGCCGATGGTAGCTTCTCCATTTTCAGGCTATCGCAAGAGGGGCAGCGCACAGGGTCGGAAGACGAACGGATCAAAACCTCCACCACCTGGCCGCAATCCGAGCACCTATAATCGTAGATAGGCAACTGTTAGCTCCCTTATTGACCCCTACATAGACAGGTAAATTTATTGGGGACACCCCAAGCCCCGCCAGGCGCTGCGCCCTGGACCCACCTTTATATACCTATGCAGCGGCCAGTAATATTATCCGCTTTGGCTCTTGGGGTGCTAACGCTGAGCGCCCCCTTTTGTAGATGTCGCCGGGTGTGGCTCCTCTTCACAACTAGGGCAGGCCAGGGGTGAGCTACCAGAAGCGATCTGCTCCCACCGGTGCCCGCAATGCCGGCATCGGAACTGCATGGGAACCACCTCGTAGTTGCCACCCTCGATCCGAAGGGCTTTCCCCAGCACCAGGGCTTCAGCGACCTTACGGCGAGCCTGTTCCAGGATCCGCTGGTAGGTAGGCCTGGAGACTCCCATCAACTCGGCGGCTTCCTCCTGTTCCATCCCTTCGTAGTCCTTGAGTCGGAGCGACTCCACTTCTTCAAGGGTGAGCCGAACCTCCTCCAACAGCCGCAGCGGTATCCCCCGAGGCTTGAAGTATGTTACGCCGGGAAGAAAGCCTACTCGCCTGGTTTTTCGAGGTCTAACCAACGTCTGCCTTTCTAGTTATGAACATTCGTTCGTAAAATAATAAGCTCGATCGACCCGGGAGTCAACTCATTTTTGCTTTCGGCAAGCACCATGTCCCAGCGGTTACAGCCAAAGATGGAGGGATGAGGGGGCGCGGGGACGCGCCCCCTATTTTTCTACCTGACTAGGTAAGGCATGACCACCTTGATGGCCCCTGTCGGGCACTCCAGTTCGCAGGTTTCGCAGTACCAGCACTGGTCGTACTTCACGAAGGGGATGCCGTCCTCCCCCATCCTCAGGTTGTCAAGGGGGCAGAGGTCGACACAGGTCTCGCAACCGTTACATAGCTCCTTATCAACACTGACAGCTTCCCAGCTCACAGGACACCTCCCTGGATAGGCTTATGAGATATCTTGGCCGACCCGTCATCGGCCTTCTGGACGACGATGTGCTTGAGCCACTCTGAGTCGTTGCGCTCAGGGAAGTCTGATCTGTAGTGCCACAGACCCCAGCGGGACTCCTTGCGTTCGAGGGAGGCGAGAGCGGAGAGGCGGGCGCAGGTGATGATGTGGCCGACCTCGTTCCAGTGTCCTAGCTCGTGGAAATCGGAGACCTTGACTTCGGATTTCCAGGCATGCTCGAGTCTGTCCATCCACTCGACGGCCTGAGAGAGCTTGTAGCCGTTCTTGGGCGGGACTGCATAGTCGTTGATGAGGCGCCGGACCTTGTACTCGAATGTATCCAGAGGGACTTTGCCCGATCCACCCAGAGGCAGGAAAGTGGAGTTCTCCAACTCCTTAAGCTGAGCTTCGTCGATGGAAGGGTTGTCGGTCCTGTCGAGAGAGTCGACTGCCTGCTCGGCTGAGATTTCGCCGAAGACGAAGGCTCCGGTGAGGTGCTGTCGAGGGACGTTGGCGACGTCACCGGCAGCGTAGAGGCCGGGCATGGAACTCTCGGCCTTTTCGTTAACCACAAGGCCGGTGATCCCGTGGCCGCCGCAGAGGTAAAACTCTGTGGGCTTCAGCTCGATCGGTTTCTTTCGGAAGTCCTGGCCTCGCTGCTCGAAGAAGCGCTTCTGGATAGGCCTTTCCGTGCTGAACAGAATGCTTTCGATCTCCTTGATCTTATCCTCGGGCAAATGATCCATCTTCACGAAAGCGGGATCGCGATGCTCCTCGAACTCCTTTAGTATGACCTTCATCGGGACGTGCCCCTCTCCCAGAGGCTTGCCTTCGACGTTGATCACCTGGGCGCCTCGTGGCAGGGTGATGTAGAGGAGGGGCGCCTCCAGGTCCTTGATGAGTGGATAGCTTACCGTGCACTCGAGCCCGGTGAGTTGGGCGCCGGCCTGGTAGGCGAGGGCGTAGCCGTCGCCTGCGTTGCCCGGATAGTCGTAGGTGCCGAAGAGGTAGCCGGAGTTAGGCAGGCCGAAGCGGGCGCAGCCGCCGGTGGTTAGGATTGTAGCCTTGGCCTTGCAGACGACCAACTCGCCGGTTCGCAGGTTGAGTCCGGTGGCACCGACGACGCGCCCGTCTTTGGTGAGGAGGCCTGTGGCTGAGGTGCGGTTGACCACCGTGACACCCGCCTTGAGCACCTTATCTGCCAGCATGGTCTTCAGCTCAGGGGCGTCCATGGCCACCAGGAATTTGCCCTTAGAAAGTACCCTGAGAGTCTGGTAATCACCGTTGGAGTCCTTAGGAAAAGCTATCCCCCAGTTTTCCAGCTTCTGCAGCAGCGGGAAGCTGCGCTTAGCCATGACGTAGCTGGGCATCTGGTCCTCGACACCTTCGACGTACATAGAGGAGGCTTCAACGTACGTCTCAGGGGTATCTTTGCCGGGGATCGCCACGATGTTCAGTCCGTCCATGCCGCAGGCGATCGAACCGCTGCGGCGGATATTGCCCTTCTCGAAGATCACAACTTGCGCATCCGGGCGCAGCTCCTTTGCCCGGATGGCTGCCATACAGCCTGCGCTGCCGCCGCCGATAATCAAGATATCCGCGGACATTTCGACCCGTTTTGTCACGTACAAACCCTCCTATTAACTACTCTCTCTCATCAGCGAGGACTCGCTTAGAGGAATTGCGAATGTTCCTTGTCTTGAATCTGTACTTATCGCTTCGATGTATGTACCGGGTTGTCCATAGGGTTTTGCCGTTTATCGCGTAGACGGTGCGTTCCATGATCAATACCGGAAAGCCCTCTGGAACGCGAAGTATATCTGCCTCCTTTGCCTTTGCAGCCCCAGCTTCGATTAACGTCTCGCTTTCGTGAGCCCGCGCACCTGTATGGCTTTCGACGGCTTCGAAGATGGGATTGTGTTCAAAAACATCCCTCGAAATCAGGTCTCCAATCTCTGCAGTGAAGTATGAGTCGCTGAGCGCAACTGGATCATCCCCGATCTTGAGGATCCTACCTAGCCAGTACACTGAATCTTCGGGAAAAATCCCAAGTTTATCGGCAATCGTTGCGTCTGCCGGCCGACGCTCGAAACCGGTAATGGTTGCGCTGGGTGTTAGCCCGATAGCTTCGCTCTCCTGGAAAAAGCTGCACAACGCGCCTAACGGCTCTTCGAACTGAGGTCGCCGGACGAATGTTCCTTTTCCGACACGACGATACAGATACCCTTCCTGGACCAAGGTCTGGATTGCACGGCGCGCGGTAGTCGAGGAGACGCCGAATCGCGTTTCAAGCTGCTTTTCTGTAGTGAAAGGGTCCCCCTGCTTGTAACGTCCTGACTGGATCTCCTGGCGGAGCAGGGTGGAAATCTGCAGATGATAGGGAGCGACCAAAAGCTGAGCCTCCGAGCGAATCTGTAGGTGTATTAGTGTACTAATATACCAATACCGTTTGGCTGCGGCCAGTTTAGTGTGTTTTTTTGGCAACGTCAAGTAAAAATAGAATTAGTGCTAAAAAAAAGGTTCCCTATAATCATCTATCTCAGCTATCATTTAGGCATGATCTACTTTCCGCTTAATTATCGCTGGAACAGCATCAATCTTACGCAGGTGAATAGCTGATGGATAAGGTTCGCAAGCAGCTAGCGGCTATCGATCCGAAAGAGAGAGTTCTCCTTCTGTCCCACTGTCTACGCCCCAGCAAGCGTTGCCCTGGAAAATTTGCGAAAGAGGGTTTGATCTGTCCGGAGCCATGCGAAGAGCATTGTGTGGTTGGCAGGTTGCGGGATGCTGCGATATCTCTTGGCTATATGGGTGTTTGTATTGCAGCGGGTGGATCGATGGCTCTGAAATATGTGCTGGAACATCGCCCGCGTGGGATAGTTGCTGTGGCCTGCGAGAAGGAGCTGGCGGAAGGTGTTGACGCGGTGCGGAGTAAGTCGGAAAACGAGAACAGCTTACCCGTCATTGTAGTCGTTCCGCTTATCAACGATGGGTGCGTGGATACCGAAGTCGACGAGGCAGCGGCGCTGGAGATCATCTCTCTAGTAAATGGCGCCGTTACAGCCCAGCAAAAGCGTTCGGTTCAGCCGGAGAGAAGCAACAAAGCCGTAGATGGTATGGCTAATGGCTAGCAGTATCTCGACCCACGAGCGACGTAAGGAAGCTCATTTGAGAATCTGCCTGGATTACGTTGTACAGGCATCGAA
Source organism: Chloroflexota bacterium (assembly GCA_050942695.1). Classification (GTDB taxonomy): domain Bacteria; phylum Chloroflexota; class UBA6077; order UBA6077; family UBA6077; genus JBMNNU01. Next base: position 2,819 of record JBMNNU010000030.1, on the reverse strand, counting down.
CGTTAGCACCGGTTTCGAGCATTTTCGATTGGAGCATCAAGCGCTTCCTGGCATCGATTGGGAAGAGATCGACACATCCGTGTATCTGTTTGGCAAAAAATTGAGTGCGCCGATTGTGATATCGCCGATGACCGGTGGGTGCAGCCTGGGGGCGAGGATCAACCGCAACCTAGCCCAGGCTGCTCACCGGTTGGGCCTGGCTATGGGGATCGGATCTCAACGGGTCGCTATCCTACACCCAGAGCTAGAGGATAGCTTCAGGGTAAGGGATGTTGCTCCGGATATCCTGCTGTTCGGAAATTTGGGCGCCGTACAGCTCAACGCGGGCTTTGGCCTGGACGAATGTCGCCGGGCTGTGGATATGATCGGCGCCGACGCCCTCTGTCTGCACCTGAACGCGATGCAGGAGATCCATCAACGGGGAGGGGATCTAAAGTTTCGCGGGGTGTTGGAGAGGATATCCGAAGTCTGCTCAGAGCTACGTTCGCCGGTGATGGTCAAAGAGGTGGGCTGGGGGATATCCAAAGATGCCGCCAGGGCGCTGGTGGCAAGCGGGGTGGATGCCATAGACGTATCTGGCGCCGGTGGGACCTCCTGGTTCGTGGTGGAGCAGCTATCAAAAGGCATAGAACAGGAGGAAGTGCTCAGATCTCCGTTCGCATCGTGGGGAATTCCCACGGCGGAGTCGCTTCGGCAGGTGGTGGAGGTAGCTGGCAATCTGCCTGTAATCGCCTCCGGCGGTATCCGGAACGGAGTAGATGCAGCGAAAGCCCTGGCGATGGGTGCCAGCGCCGTTGGCGTCGCGCTGCCGCTGTTGAAGCCTGCTGCGGAGTCGGCGAAGGCGGTGGTCGATGTGCTGGAGCGGTTAATCCAGGAGCTACGCATCGCCATGTTCGGTATCGGGGCGGTGGATATCTCATCGTTGCGCCGGACGCGCCATCTCGTGAAGATTACTTAAATCATCCGTTTTCCACCACATCCAGGAACCTGTTGACCGACTCTTCGGTCCTGTGAGCGATTGGGATGCCCCGGTAGTTTTGGGCAACGACCACATCCCGCGCCAGGTCGAGTCGCCGTTGTGAAACGCAGTGCATCGTTCCCATTTTTTCGTGGTAATCACCCAGATACTCCTGCTCACACTGGCCTAGCGTTGGCACGAATAGAGCCTTCTTGCCCAGCTCCGCCAGCTCCATCAAGGTCGTGTATCCGGAGCGGCTCACTACCAATCGGGCGCGGTTCATCATCTCCTCCTGCTCTTTTCGGCCCATGAAGCTGTTCACAGTAACTCGCCCATTTGCCCAGCCGTTGGGCAAAGCCTCAGGTTTACCCAGCGCGATGACTATCCGCCCTTGCAGGTCATAAACTTGCTCAAGAACTATCCGCTCGAAAATGGTTCTCTGGGGCTCGGGGCCAGAGATGGTTATGAAGTAATCGATATCCTGTTCGACATCCCTTCGCTCCACACTGGAGAGGATACCGATATACTCCACACGATCTTTCCACGAACAGACGAGATTGTGGCAGAGGTCGCCCGCCAGCCCGCCATTCTTCTGGTCGGGGATTATCAACTTCCGGGCTCTTGCCATCAGTCGCTTTTGGACCCGTTCCACGATGGCCTCTAATGGAGCAGGGCGTCCGGGCAAGATCTGTCGAAGGGAGTGCACCAGATAGAAACTTGGTACCTCACGCAACGATGCCCCGTAACGGGTGTCTGATATTATCCTGTCGAAGCGGTGAAGGCGCTGAAGCTGCCCGATTGTCCGGTATTCTTTCCAGAAGATCCGGAACATCAAGGGGAGCGATAGTACCATCTTGATGTGGAAAACGGTTGCCCAGCGGCTCAGGGGCGCCGGAATATCCTGTAGATCGATAAAGCTGCAGGCGTTGCCTAACTCGTACCGTAGGAGTCTCAGGGCGCGTCCCGTTGTTAGGATAGTGACCTGGTGTTTAGCTCTTAACAGCGCTCTTATCAAGACCAGGTCCCGGGTAGCATGGCCCAGGCCCCAGCCGCAAATTGCGAATAGGACTTTCAAACCTGTCCTCTAGTGCCCCAAGAAATAGGGCGTGATTGCTTGATGAAAGATGTAGCAGGAAGCGCGCCACATGAAACAGCAGGCATCCAGTCAGACGGCTTCGCCGTCTATCAAAGCCAGTTTGGCCATGCACTAGCCCGCTACCTGGCGGAAGACGCGGAGGAAGTTCTCGCCAAGGATCTTGCGAATAGTGCTTTCAGAGTAACCTCTCTCGGCCAGGCCAACCGTGAGGTTGGGCATCTTGGAAGCATCTTCTAACCCCTCTACACGGTTATCTCCGACACCGTCCAGGTCCAGTCCTATCCCTACGGCGTCTTCGCCCATCACCTTTACCATGTGATCGATATGGTCTAGCAATGGATCGAGAGGGCAACGGGATTCTTCTTGGCCTAGAAAGGCGGGGACGGCGGTAGCCCCTACTACGCCACCCTTTGCGGCGATCGCCTCCAGTTGCGAGTCCGTCAGGTTTCTGAAGTGAGGCCAGAGCGCGTGGCAGTTGGCGTGGGTGACTACCACCGGAGCCTCGGAAACCTCCAGGACGTCTCGCACCCCGGCCGGAGCCAGGTGCGCCATGTCTACCAGGATTCCCAGGCGGTTGCACTCCCCGACCAAATCGATGCCGAACTGCGTCAGCCCGCCGCATGTACGTGTTTCGAAAACCCCATCGGCGGCTTCGTTGCGCCAGTTCCAGGTGAGCCCCAGTGAGCGGAGGCCGAGCCTGTGGAACACTCGTAGCGCGCCGAGGTCGCCATCCAGCCCCTCAGCCCCTTCCATGCTGAGCACCAG
>JBMNNU010000370.1:0-3273 GCA_050942695.1 Chloroflexota bacterium | reverse complement strand
TTCGGGATACCTGCGTGAACATGCCATACGGCATGTTCACGCCTGCCAGGGTGTGACAGACCGTCCACGTTCCGACTGAGCTGACCGACGGCATGTTCAAGTCTGCCACAGTGTGACGCTGCGCTTGCTATCGTCACGCGCTTGAAATCCGCCTGAAATTTCATTGACTTTATGTAGAAGTGCTTAAGTAGGAGGGTACGGTGGAATCATTTCAGCTACTGATGTCTGGTTTCGCCACCGCCTTGCAGCCAGGCAATCTATTTGTTGCTTTCCTCGGATGTATATTCGGCACTATGGTTGGAGTTCTGCCCGGAATCGGACCTGCCGGAGGTACTGCAATCCTTATCCCGATGACCTTTTCCCTTGATCCGACGGCTGCGATCATTATGTTGGCAGCTATCTACTACGGATCCATGTACGGCGGTACGATAACTTCAGTGCTAATCAATACACCCGGTGAGGCAGCCTCGGCTGTTACCTGCCTCGAAGGCTATGAAATGGCAAAAAGGGGACGGGCAGGCGCGGCTCTCGCTATCTCAGCAATAGGTTCGTTCATCGGTGGCACCATTGGAACCTTTGGCCTGGTGTTGCTTGCTCTCCCGCTGACTGCGCTTGCGCTCACCTTCGGTCCGCCGGAACGGTTTTGCCTGGTGGTAATGGGTCTCTCCCTGGTGGTTGGACTCGCTGGCAAGTCCGTAATCTATGGATTAATATCAGCATTACTGGGGTTGCTAATCGCGATGGTGGGGGTTGACCCGGTAACCGGGGCTCCCCGCTTTACTTTCCGTCAAGCGGAACTGCTTGACGGTGTTAACGTCGTTCCGGTGGTGATGGGGCTATTCGGAGTAGGAGAGATTCTCTCCAACGCCGAAAACCCTGCCAGGCGAGTGATCCAGGCTAAGGCGGGTTCATTGATCCTATCGCTCGAGGACATCAAACGCAGCATTGGGCCTATCTTGCGGGGAACCGGCATCGGTTTTTTCCTAGGTCTTATACCTGGACTTGGTGCAGTTGTCGCCTCGTTCGTGTCGTATATTGCCGAAAAGAGGCTTTCAAAGACACCTGAAGAGTTCGGAAAAGGGATGATCGAGGGGGTCGCTGGGCCCGAGACAGCGAATAACGCCTTCGTTAGTGGAGGTCTTGTGCCGTTATTCACCCTAGGACTCCCGTCGTCGGCGGTGATGGCCATCCTATTGGGGGCTTTTATAATGAACGGTCTCACCCCGGGGCCGCTCCTGTTCGCGGAACATGGGGATCTAGTCTGGGGTGTTATAGCCAGCCTCTACATAGGCAACACGATCCTGTTGGTGCTGAATCTGCCACTTATTCCACTATGGGTCTCTATTTTGAGAATCCCATATTCCATCCTCTTCACACTGATCCTGGCCTTCTGTGTCGTGGGCGCGTACAGTTTGGACAACAGCGTATTCGATGTGGGAATTATGTTGGGCTTCGGCATATTGGGCTATTGCTTCAAGAAGGTGGACTTTCCGGTAGCCCCTCTCGTTTTAACCATCGTCTTGGGCAAAATGATGGAACGAGGTTTACGCCAGTCTCTAGAGATATCGGGAGGAGATTTCAGTATTTTTATCACACGGCCTGTGTCGGCTGCCTTTTTGGCTATTACCGCGCTCCTGTTCATTTATCCCATCATTTCCGCGGTCAGACGGGCGAAGGCTTCGAGCTCCACTAGATAGATAAACCGCCGTTCTTTTTAGTTCTCGACTAATCTGAAGTTAATAGGTGAGTGGATTATGCACAATGAGAAGATAAACGGTATCAGTAAGTCGACGACGTGCGGATTCTGGGCAGCCTCCGCGTTGCCGGATCCGCTGGCTGCGGCAGCATGTTCTTGGACTTACGCGCGAGGGGGAAATGCTGCTGACGCTGCTGTCGCGGCGGCTTTCGCACTGGCTGTCGTAGAACCAGATATGTCCGGTCTTGGCGGCCAAGCCCACATTGTGGTGCGTGATGGTCGTACAGGGCAGATCGAGGCTATCGATGCTTATTCAATAGCTCCATCTGAAGCTAATGAGTCCATGTTTGAATGGGAGGGAAGCTCAACTCAGGGTGAGTTCCTCTTCAAGACTGTCGGTGACAAGAACACCAACGGCCATCTTTCGATTGCCGTGCCGGGAGCTCTTCTCGGCTGGAACTATGTGCATAAGAAGTATGGGACCCTTCCTTTGGATGTCCTATTGGAACCGGCTATTGGTTATGCTGAGCAGGGGTTTCCCGTGAACAGGCGGCTCGCGGTAGCTATCCAGGACAATCTGGATCGCATATCAGGATTTCCGGAGTCCCGAGAGCTACTTTTGGACACCTACGGTAAACCTAAAACTGAGGGGAGCTGGCTTAAGCAATCGGCGCTTGCTCGTACTCTCAAACTGATAGCTAGGAATGGGGTCTCGGTCTTCTACGAGGGGGAAGTAGCCCGATCTCTGGTAAGAGAGATGGAGAAGGGTGGGGGCATCATTCGTATAGATGACCTCGGTAATGCGCTCCGGAATCTGCTTAGAGTTGTTCCGCCGGTGGAAGGGAAGTATCGTGGGGCATCGTTCTTTTCAGCTCCTCCACCCAGCGCTGGGGGAGGCATGCTATCGCGAATTCTCGCGGTCCTAGACAAATTTGACATGGTACAGTTGGAGGAACAGGGCGTTTGCGCCCTGGCTGAGGTTTTTAGGCTGTCCTTCGCCAAACGTGCCGAGGTTTTTGGGCAGCCAACTGTAGGGCCAGAAACTATCAGCGCCTTCTGTTCGGAGCAAGCTGTCGCTGCCGAAGTTGCCGAAGTGACTCGGCGATTGAAAGGACTTCAGAGTGGCGATGTTATAGTAAGGCGCGTGGTGCAAGAGGAGCAGACAACACACCATAGCCATATGGATTCCAACGGAACCTGTGTTGCCCTCACACAGAGCCTCGGCTCGCAGTTCGGATCCTGCGTCATGGTGCCCGAGTATGGAATATTTCTAAACAATGCGATGAAGCTATTTGACGCTCGACCAGGCAAACCGAACTGTATTGCACCGGGGCGCAAAATGTTGAGCAGCATGAGCCCTACGATCGTCATGAAGGATGGCCAGCCACGATTGGTGTTGGGTAGCCCTATGGGGACTCGCATTATCAGTGCAGTTGCTCAAGTGATCGTGAACGTGTACGGTAGAGGTTTGCCTCTTTGGGAGGCAATTAGCAGGCCTCGGATCGATTTCTCTACTGGCGAGCTAATGGCAGAAGACAACTTGGATGAAAACGAGAAGGAGGCGCTGCGACAAGCAA
>JBMNNU010000369.1:0-3282 GCA_050942695.1 Chloroflexota bacterium | reverse complement strand
CTGAGCAGTAACAGGGCAGGGTGCCTAGTGTTATTTGCACTCTTGCCGGCCATGACCGCTGCTGCTACAATATGTTAGAACATTTGTTCGCGGGAGGGTGGTCGTGCTGCTCCTTCGCCAGCCCAGCACTGAAGAGAAGTTGGAACATCTGCGCGACTCCGCCCGGTACGATCAGGTGGGGAGCGACGAGGCGAGCGGGTGCCGCCCAACCAAGGGGATCAGAGATGTATCGGAGGAGCTTGGTCGCTACCTCTTCCAGCCTGCCGGTCGCGCCTCGGGACCTCTGGTGAAGGTGTTTCTCACCGACGCCTGCGAGAACAACTGCCTGTACTGCGCCTGTCGCGCCGAACGGGAGTCGCGCAGGGTCGCATTCCAGCCAGATGAGCTTGCCAGCGCCTTCATGGAGCTGCACCGCAGGGGTCGGGCTTCAGGTCTCTTCCTCTCTTCGGGCCTTGGGGGCAACGCCCGCCGTACGATGGAGGAGATGCTCCGCACGGTCGAGATCCTCCGCCACCGGCACCACTACCCCGGCTACATCCACCTGAAGATCCTCCCCGGCGCGACACAGCAGTACATCGAGGCGGCATGCCGGTTGGCGGACCGGGTTTCGGCCAACCTGGAGGCCCCCAATCCTGATCGCCTGGCTGTTTTGTGTCCAGACAAGCAGTTCCACGCGGATCTCGAAAGCCCCCTCCACCAGGTAGCCAGGATTCGCCGCCAAGGGCCTGTGCTGCCCTTCGGCCACATCACGCAGTTCGTAGTGGGAGCCTCTGGCGAAAACGACAAGGAGATCCTTTCGACCGCCGCCAGGCTCTACGGGGAGGCAAACCTCACAAGGGCGTACTACAGCGCCTTCCAGCCGATCCCCGACACACCTCTGGAGAGCCACTCCCCTACACCTCTCTCCCGGCAACTGCGGCTCTACCAGGCCGACGCCCTGCTCCACCAGTACGGCTTTTCAACTGAAGAGCTACCACTGGATGGCGATGGCAACCTGCCTAGGGATCGCGATCCCAAACTGGAGTGGGCGCATCGCCACCCGGAGCGCTTCCCGCTGGAGGTGAACAGGGCGACGCGAGAAGAGCTGCTACGGGTGCCGGGTATCGGCCCGAAGGCCGCCGATGCACTGCTGAAGCTCCGTAGGTCGGGTAGGATCACCGACGCAGGTAGACTGCGAGGGCTCGCGATCCGCCTATCCCGCGCCGCCCCTTTCCTGTTGGTGGATGGGCGGCGACTCGAGCCCGACCGGCCGCAGCAGATGCGTTTGGAGTTATTAATCGACTGGAAAGGTTAGCTTCCAGGGACCTTTGACGACCACCACCGGTCGTGTTAGATGGATTGTGACCTCCTTTGCCCCCGGCTCGATCTTGAGGCCAAAGCGATCCATCTGGGCGCCGCTACCACTTCCCATGCTCGACATCCACGATCCCACCTTGGTTAGGCCGAAGTATGCCAGCCAACCATCGTCGCCCATCGGGCCGAGGTCGACATCTACGTAGAGCCAGGGCTGCCCTCTGTCCTCCACCAAACTGGCCGACTTCAGCCTCACCTGGTAGTCCCCCAGCGTAACGGTGCGGTCGAGCTGCAGGGTGCTCTCCGGCTGAATCCGAGGCGCCGGGACCGGCATCTGCCTCCCCATGGGATCAACGGGAGACGCTCCGATATCCGGATGTTGCTCCTTGGTAACTTTGAGGCCATCCAGCCGGATCGTTATGGCGGCATCTCCCTCCTGCTGCAGTTGAACGGCCGCCACCTCCAGCGACAACTGCCTGGAGCCGGTCGCAGGTGGCTGGAAGTAGAGGTCCTGTCGGAACGGTTCGGTTGTCATCCTGGCCACGTTCTGGGGGATCAGCTTGAAGCTGTTTCCAGTCCCGTCGCGGAGAACTACATCTTTAGCCGGGTCTTCTCCTGGCCTGCCAAGGGCGATCAACCGAGCCTTGTCCGGCACCGAGCCCTCCAGCAGCACCACCGTCTGGTCCGGCCTCGTGCTCGTGGCCGCAACTCGCAGGGTGATGCCCTTCACCGTCGCGGCTGCCGCTTGCGGCGTCGCTTGAGGTAGCCCGCTCTGTCCGGGACGGGAAAGGAGGATCACCGCAACCCACTCTCGCTCGCCAGCTTCCGGCAGGACGGTCGGCAGCACCAGATAGTCCACGGGCATCACCAACTCAACTTTCTCGAGATCACCAGGCAGCGGCTCGAAGGTCATCCCACCGTTGATGTGGTTCTCATCCGGGCTCCCGCCGACACCCTGGTTGCCCGATAGCATCTTATACTGTCGACCTTTTTCGTCCCTAAGAAACGGGGTTCGCGGCTTCTGGCGTCCTCTTTCGCTCCAACCATCCTTGCCTCCGGGCAGGCCGGTTACCTCGAACTCCACCAGAGTCATTTCCCCATCGGATAGAAGAGCCTTCACGGTGAAGACGACGTTGCCATCCCGAACGACTGCCGGGCCGGTGGACACCAAATGCCCTTCGTCGACCGCGCTGATCCCGAGGCCCGGTATGAACAGCAACGCCCGCTGCACTACAGCCATGACCCCTCCGGGCGCCGCCAGAAGCGCGGCGACGCTCAGCAGCAGCACCGTGGCCAGGGCAGCCAGGGCGGGGGAGAAGGATGGCCTGCCGAAAGGCAGGGGCCAGGCGAGGCGAAATCCCCGATTTCGATCAGCGAAAGCTGCGCTGGCTATTCGGGAAGCCAGGGTCGCCGGTGGCGTCACTGGAACGATACCGGCCTTCAAAATAGCATCCAAGCGGCGGGCTTCAGCCACCCTCGAACGGCAGAGGGGGCAGTTGTCCAGGTGATCCGCGAACACCCGTCGAGATCCATCCTCAAGGCATCCCTCAGCGAAGCGATGAGCCTGATCTTCTTTCCACAGGCAGCTCATATCCAGACTCCTTTCCGTCCCGATGGAAGGGCGCGAGGATTGGGCCAATCATCTTCTTGGCCCGGAACAGACGGGTCTCAACGGTGCTAACCGGAACATCCAGGGTTTCCGCTATTTCTTGGTAGGAGAGGTCCTCCAGGTAACGAAGCACGAGCACGATGCGGTACTCGGCGGGCAAACGGAGAAGGGCGCATTGCACTTCGCTTTGTAGCTCCCGGCACAGGTAAGCATCCTCCGGCATCTCGTCCCGGCGGAGTGTGGATGGGTGGCCTTCCCCCTCCAGCAGATCATCCAGCGGCAGCGTCGCCGCCTTGCGTTTCCGCAGCGAATCGAGGCAGACGTTGGCGGTGATCTTGTGGAGCCATGGCTTTATCCTGGCGCCGGAACGAAAGCTGTCC
>JBMNNU010000368.1:0-3287 GCA_050942695.1 Chloroflexota bacterium | reverse complement strand
GGGACTATCTCTACTTCGAATTTCTGCTCTTTGGCCAGCCGCAAGACCTCTCGGACTGAGTCTTCTGCTACGCTGGGGTCACCTGGAACGGCGTATACTGCTCCCCCCTCTCGTTTAGCGATGCCGACTAGCTCCATCGCCAACTCCTTATAGAGTGTGTCGAAAGACTGGCACCGATCGTAAATATAGTCCAACGATCCCCATTTGATTGAAGGGGGGAACTGCTGCACTGTGGGGTGCCGGGATGTACGCAACCACACCTTAGGCGCCCCCTCCAAGATACGAGCCGCCTCCATTGTGAGAAGGTGGTAAGGACCCGGCCCCAGCCCTACTATCGTGATCTTCACGGTATTCTGAACCCCCTGCAAAGTCGATAATGCCCAGAATGAGAAAACGGGCATGAATATCCTTGACGGTGTATGGTAACATAGCAGCCCGCGGTCCGCGTTACGGGCACGCCTTGACACCTACTACTACCGGGATTATCATGGCACCAGTGGCTCCCTTGTACCCGTGGAGGCGGATTCACTACAGTAATGGGACGGGGTGATCCGGCATCCGAACCCGGCCACTATCTGGAGGAGTAGATGCCCGCTACAAGGGGTACGATGTCTTTTATGTTTGCTGTTTTCGCCTTGGTGGTGATCAGCCTGTTACTGGCTGGTTGTGAACTCGTCGTGGTGGAGCAGCAAAAGGTCGCCGTCAACGATTCGAAGCAAACGGCGGCCGCTAAGGCTACAGAGCTTCCTCTGTACGATGTTTCCGTCAGCGCTATTGACTTTGACCCCCCTCTGACGCGCGAGGCGTTATCGGGCTTCCGAAAGTCTATCAAGCTGTTGGCAGCCGTCGAGAACAAGGGCACTATGGCCCTGAATAATCTTACGGTCGAGGCTCGGATAGTCAGCCAGAAGGGGGACTTCAGCGCAGACGACCGAGTGCCTGTAGGCAAGATCGCGCCAGGCGAAACGAGAGTGGTGGAGTTCGTGGGTATGGTTCCTACCACGAGTATCCCCAAATCGCCCTCCTATTCGATCAGGGTGAAGGTAGACGGACCGCAGCTAGGTGATAATGTACGTGGCAACGTTCGAGAGGTGATCGTCCGAGTGCTGGATCTACCTCTGCCAGAGTGATGAGTCTTGCGTCCTGTTACCTTGTACTTTTTACCCAATCCTTGATGCCCACCTCCCTATTATTAGCCTCCGCTAAAACGCTTCAACTGTAACGCCCTGTACAGTATAATGATAGTTCATAGAGAGGACGTCATATGGCAGACAGGGCAGCTTCAACTCATATTCCTAGAACGCCCCCACCCGATGCTGGACTGGCTGTCGAGAAGGTTAGGGATTCCCTGCGAAAACCGTTCGATATCCCTTCACGGTATCGGTGGTTGACGATTGCAGCGCTGATCCTTGGTCTATTCATCTCCATGGAGTGGCAAGCCCCTGTTGCTAAGGCCCCCGTGACCTCCGATTACCCCCGTGAGCTGAGCAAAGATACCATCAAGCGGTTAGAATCGGAGCAGAAGGGGCTGAAACAGATAATCGCCGATATGCGGAACGAGCTTGCTGAACTCCAGAAGGATGCAACGGGGCGGAAATCTGCCCTAGCCGGGTTAAATGCAGAGTTGGAAGCCCAGCGGGTGCTAGCAGGTATGGTGCCTTTGGTGGGGCCCGGGCTTCAGGTAACCCTAGATGATAGCAGCGTAAAGAGCATTCCCTCGGGGGAGGAGGCAGGTCGCTTTATCATTCACGATTACGATATTCGTGACATCGTCTCTTTGTTGTGGCAAGGAGGGGCCGAGGCGATTGCGATCGGTGATGAGCGAATAGTCAACAGCACCTCCATCTACTGCGTCGGCAGCACGATTCTTGTGAATGATACGAGGATGTCCCCCCCGTATGTCATCACCGCTATCGGCCCCCCTGAAATGGAAGAGATTCTCAACTCGCCAGCTCGCCTCCAAAGGTTGAAGATGAACGTTCGCCAGTACGGGGTGCAGTTCAACGTGGCTCAGTCGAAAGATCTGTATGTACCCGCTTTCTCGGGACGCTTCTCGAGCCGGTACGCCCAACCAGGAGACGTGGATTAGGGGGAGTATGCGAGGTTTAGCCGCTCAAATCACGATTACAATCGTCTGTTTGCTATTGGGTGTGGCCTTGGTTGTACAGTTCCGCACCCAGGGGAACTTGATCAAATCGATTATGAGCGATTCGAGTACTGAGCAGGCGACTATGCTAAACAGCTTGGTGGAGAGCAATGCTGCCCTACGGAAGGAGATCGACACTCTGGATGAGCAGCTCGCCCAGTATAGGTATGGTGACGAAGAGGGGAATATTCCAAGCCTCGTTAACGATCTAAACCGAATCAAAATCGTCAATGGTTTGATCGAGGTCTCGGGGCCGGGCGTGGAGCTCACTCTGGGTGGGCCGCTTGCCCCGGAGGAGCTGCAAGACATAATCAATGAGCTGCGAAACGCTGGTGCCGAAGCGATCGTTTTGAACGAACGGAGGATCATCGTATCGTCCGTAGTAGCGCTAGACCCAAGCGGCCTTGTTCTGGATGGCGCACCACTCTTGCCCCCCTATCGCTTCGCTGCAATAGGGGATCCGGAGACATTGTCACGAGCGGTGGATAGGAGGGGTGGCCTGGTTCCAGCTCTATTGGCCAACCACCCGGGTATCCAAATGGAGCTGCAAAAAAAAGACAGGATTGTCGCTCCAATCTTCGAAAAGAAGATCGAGTTCCAGTATGCCAAGCCGGCACCAGAGGCCGAGCGATCCTAAAGAGAGACGGTATGCTATCGGGTGGCCCTAGGGCCACCCGATAGCGACCAACCGATATTATCGCCCACAGGTGGAGCAACTTCCACCGCTGCAGCCCGCGCAGCCTCCGCCCGAAGAAACGGGGGCGACGCTGCCGAAGTCTGAACGTTCACGGACCGAGGCGAATGTAGAGAGTAGCTTTCGTGTATTGCCCCCGCTGCACTTCGGGCACGGGGGTTGCTCGTGTGAGCGACTAGCAGGAACAAGCTTTTCGAACTTGGTGCTGCAATCCTGGCACAAATATTCGTAAAGTGGCATCTTGGATCTCCCATTCTAGGCGTCTCTGCCTGGTTTGATTTTAAGCTCGCATTTCTTACTGGTCAAGTTCAAATCTCGTTAACAGATCGATTATTGCCGAGCCAAATTGAGGAGGTTACCCTTGAGAGACCTGGCTTCTCGTTGTTTGGATACAGCCAGGGCGTTGTCTGCGAGCTACGCCGACGTTCGAATTGTCCGACAGCGGAC
>JBMNNU010000367.1:0-3303 GCA_050942695.1 Chloroflexota bacterium | reverse complement strand
GCTTTTAGCGTCCTTTAGCGTCTCAGCCTGGTCCATTTATGGCCAGGCGTCGAAACCAACGGTTTATCCGGAACCTTGGGACTCACCCCACCGTGGTAACCGCTTAGAGGATGAAAACGACGGCGGGAAGGTTTCACTGCGAGTCGGCATGGCGAAGGGCGTCTCTGCGCTGAGATCGGAGGATTACCTTGCTCAGCTCCACCACAACCAACACCGAGGAGGCGACGACGATCATGGCTGACCAGGTCTGGAGGTCCACCGGCACCGTTCGTAGAACGAACTGCAGCGGCCCCCAGTACAGCGCAAGGATGTGTAGCCCGAGGGCCGACACGACCGCCACGAACAGAAATCGGTTGGACAGGGGGTTCATGCTGAAGGCCGAGCGGGTGAAGGATCGGCAGTTGAAGACGTGGAAGTTCTGAAAGAGCACCATAGTGGTCAAAGCCACCGAGCGGGCATACTCTACGCTGGCCCCTGACTGCAGCTCCCAGAGGAATATGCTCAGGGTCCCCACCGCCAGCACGATCCCGACGAGAACCGTGCTTTGAGCCATCAGGGAAGTGAATATTCTCTCCCTCGGATCGCGGGGAGGCCGCTTGCCAACATCTTCTTCCGGCGGCTCGAAGGCCATAGCTACGTCCTGGAGGCCGTTGGTGACCAGGTTGATCCAGATGACCTGAGCTGGGAAAAAGGGCAACGGAATCACGAGCACGAGGCTGGTTATGACGGTCAGCACCAGCCCCAATCCCGTAGGAATCAATAACATGATTACCTTTTGGATGTTGTCGTAGACAACCCGTCCACTCTCTACCGCGCGGTAGAGAGTGGCAAAGTTGTCGTCGGTCAACACCATGTCGGCAGCCTCCTTGGCCACGTCGGTACCCACTACCCCCATAGCTACCCCAATGTCTGCCTGCTTCAGGGCCGGAGCATCGTTCACCCCATCCCCAGTAACGGCCACCACATCGCCACGTCGTCTGAGCTGCTGGACGATACGCAGCTTGTGATTAGGCGCTGCCCTGGCGTACACATCTATCTCCTCAACCCTATCGTACAGCTCCTCATCGCTCATCGACTCCAGCTCCCGGCCATCGACAACCTGATAGCCCTGGTCACGTGTGATGCCGAGTTGTCGCCCTATGGCCTCCGCTGTAACCCTGTGGTCCCCCGTAATCATTACCACACGGATGCCTGCCCTCTTGCACCGATCTACAGCTTCGACGGCCTCCGGTCGCGGCGGGTCAATCATCCCCTGAAGCCCCACGAAGGTCAGGCCCCGCTCCACATCCTCGGTCTCGAGATGCCGGGTCCCAGAGTCCATTCGCTTCCATGCCATTGCCAAAACGCGGAGCCCGTTGGAAGCCATTCCAACGCTATCCTGAAGCGCCCGGTCGCTATCGAGTTTGACTGGCCTGTCTAAATCCTGGGAAAGCATGGAGTCGCAAAGCTCCAGCACCCTCTCTGGAGCCCCTTTTAGGAAGACGAGGGGGCCCTCGCTGGATTCGTGAAGGGTCGCCATGTACTGACGGTCAGACTCGAACGGGATCTCGTCCAACAGGGGGTAGAGCTCATCCTCCCGCTCACGGTCGAGGCCTCCTTTCATAGCCGAGACAATCAATGCTACCTCCGTAGGATCGCCGTCGGGCTTATAGCCGCTATCCTCACGATAGAGCGACGACTCATTGGCGAGCATCCCAATACGAAGGGCCAGCTCCAAAACCGGATGCTGCCGAGCCTCTATCCGACGCCCTTCGAGGCGAATCTCCCCATCCGGCGTATAGCCGGACCCGGTGACGGAGTAGGTCTGGTCGCCGGCCACGATAGTGGTCACCGTCATTTCATTCTTCGTCAGAGTGCCGGTCTTGTCAGAGCAGATAGTAGTGCAGCTCCCCAGGGTCTCCACAGATGGAAGCTTGCGCACTATAGCGTTCTGTTGGGCCATTCGCCAGACGCCCACAGCCAGGGCAACTGTAACGGTAACGGGCAACCCCTCAGGAACCGTTGCCACGGTCGTTGCCACGGCTGTGAGAAGAATCTCTTCCAGGGATTCGCCCGACGCCAGCCCGAGCAGAAGAACCAGGGCTGTGACCCCGAGCACCAGCACAGCGATCAACTGCGCGAATTGGCCCAAACGCCGCTGCAAAGGGGAATCGAACTCGCCCACCTCACCGACCTGCTCGGAGATGTGGCCAAACACCGTGTCCATACCGGTTGCTACTACGACGCCCGAGCCTCGCCCCCGAACGACGCTGGTACCGGAGAAAGCCATGTTGATCCTGTCCCCCAGCGGCAAATCGGGGTCCTTGATGGGATCGATGCTCTTGGTTACGGGTAGCGACTCCCCGGTCAGAATGGACTCGTCCACCTGGAGTTCGTAGCTGCGAAAGAGACGGAGGTCGGCGGCTACCTTAACCCCAGACTCCAGAATCACTACGTCGCCGGGTACTACCTCGCGCGAGGGGATCTCCCGTTGTTCACCATCTCGAAGCACTCTAGCTTTAGGAGCAGTCGCCGCTGTCAGAGCCCGGAGCGCCTGGTCGGCTTTGTACTCCTGAACGAAGCCCACCACAGTGTTGAGCACCACCACGGAGAATATCACTAGGGCGTCTATATACTCGCCCAGCAGTATCGTAGCCAGTCCTGCAGCCAGCAGAATGTAGATGAGTGGACTTTTGACCTGACGTAGGAGAATGACGATCGGCAGTGCTTGCTCCTCCACGACAATTTCGTTGGGGCCGTAGGATTCGAGTCTGCGCGCAGCCTCCTCCGGGGAAAGACCTTCCAGGGTAGTATCCAGGTTGTCCAGCACACGATCCACACTAAGCTGGTGCCAGTGTAGTTCGGCTCTATCGCTCACAAGCAGTACCGCCTTCAACCATGGGACGTCCCAAGGCTGAGGGCAAGGACTGTTCCTTTGCCGCCAGACTAACGGATGATGAAGAGCGCGGACGGTTCCGGCGGCGGCTACCTGAGCATATATAGCACTGTGAGGGTGACGACATAGAGAAGCAGAACGGCGGCGGAGTCCAGCCCCATCCCCAGGAATTTCTGCCTGCGCCTGCCGATGAGACCGACCAGATAGACCGCCGTCACCAGAATGCCCATCGATGCTACGAAGATGGAGTGCGTGCCTACGGCATCGAGGATCGGCCCCTGGCGGTAGAACAGGTCGCCGATGAAGAGTAGGGCTACCAACTGAGCGTTAGCGCCGAAGATGTTGGAGAAGGCCAGGCTGTAAGACCCCAGTCGCACAGCCGCGATAGTGGTGCTCATTTCCGGTAAGGCAGCGGCAGAAGCCAGAAA
>JBMNNU010000365.1:0-3334 GCA_050942695.1 Chloroflexota bacterium | reverse complement strand
CCCGATCCTAATCCCGTGGGTGCGCCCTTTGAACATCCCCTCGGCCCAGGATGTCACGAACGTGCCATCTTTTTCGTAAACGATCACCCTTGGATCGTGCCGAGTAAGCATGTAAACGCGGTCGTTGGCATCGACGCCTACGCCCACCACATCCTTATGGATGAAGCCTTTCGGTAGCTGCTCCCAGCCTTCGACCACCTTGTATTTGAAATCGCCTGCCTTCGCCATGATTCCAACACTCCTTATTCCACATTCCACAGGATTCGGCTTCGTTGAACGTTATCCGAGAGATACTAGAGACGCTATTGTACGCTAAGGGCGGCTTTACACGCCAGGCTTCGATCTTTCCGCCTCCTCCCGATCCAATCGGAAGAGCCACGCAAAGACCTCCGCCACCATCCGATACAGTTGGGGGTGAATCGTTTCGCCGATCTCAAGCTTCATCAACGCCTGGACCAGGAGGGGATCGTCCTTCACCGGAACGTTATGTTGCCGCGCCAGCTTCAATATCTCCTCAGCTACCAGCCCGCTGCCGGATGCCACCACCTTCGGCGCCGACGCCACGGCAGGGTCATATCTCAAGGCTACAGCTTTTCGCCTGGCCGGTGTAACTACCCCTTCTCCCGCAGCGCCTTGCCTGTAAGCATCCCCCTTTTCAGCGGTCTGATCTGCCAAGTTAACTTACCCCTTACGTCTGATCAACTTTAATAAACGCACTCTTGCGCTCATTATATCCGGACATCGATCCTGGAAAGCTGCTTCGGAGCCTCTTTTATATCAGCATCTGCCAACCCGTCCTGAGGGTCCAGAAGCTCGAAACCAGTAGAAATGACTGAGTAACCCAGCGCATCCAACGCCTGCCGAAGTGTGTCGAATCCGTCTTTAAGGAGAGGCAGAGTGTCGCCTCGATCGCTAGCCAGGTTACAGAAAAGCTGCTGGCCGGATATCTGCAGGCGGATCTCCACCCTTTTCAACTGCTCTAAGTCTACTCTAAGGACCAGATTGAGCCGGTTTGGATCTATCTGGCCGGAAGCGTCGCCGCCGATGCGGAGCTCGGCCATTCGAGGGTGCCCTTCCTCGCTCCTCGAAACCGGCAACTGGAAGCTTAGCCAATGCGCCGCACCCGCTGTAGGTTCTGCAACGTTTCTCAACTGCTGGGCCTGCAGGCCATCGGCCAACTCCGTTGCCGTAGCTCGAAGCAAGCCCGCGGCGCGTCGTATTTCGGCATCCCCTCGCCCTTCCCCGGCGACCGTTTGCGCTGTATCGATCAGCCGACCTAAAAGCGCTCTTAAGTCGCCCTCCAGTTCGGATATATCGATCTCCCCGGCCAACACCTTAGACAGTCGGGCTTCCAGGCTGGTCCCCTGGTCCGTAAACAACCTCCGCAAGCTCACCACCAGCCTGGATCTATCCTCTCCTTCCGACATCACCATTCTCTGGGACAACTGCTGCGCCGCCTTCTCCACCAATTGTCGCATTTCGCCCACTCGCGCCTGTTCACCCTGATGTGAGCACGACTCTAAGGCATCTGCCAGCGTTGCAAGCGCTGTCTTTAACCCATAAAGTTGTCGCCCTAGGCTGTTGGGATCTCTTAGCATCGCTTTGGTTAGCTCAAGCGTAGCGCCTGTGATCGGTAGGTTGTTGGCTCGCAGATAAGCGGCGGCTTCAAAATCAGCCTCGCTGTTGGCCCCGAGTTGCGCCAGAGTGCGGATTAACCGCTGAACATTATCCTTCGTAATCGGGATCCCGCGCGCCAGCAATTGCCGAGCAGCAAGGAGATGCTGTTCGTCGAGCGGCAGATCGATGGACTCGAGCAGCTTAGCGAGAGCTGTGTCGGTTGCCTCTCGCCGCGAGGCATCTCTCGACGCTCGCGGTGAATGGCGGGCCAACTGTTGCACTATCTCTCCAGCGATGGGCCTGCCGCTGGCCAGCATCTCACGCAGGGCTTCCCGGTGAGCCTCATCCACCGGCAATCCAAGCGACCTCAGCAGCGCATTCAACCGGGCTTCGCCGGTTTCATCCGCCCCGCCGCCCTCGCCATCTCCACCGGGAAGCGGCACCAGTGAAGGGTTCTGGCCGCCTTCCTTGACCAGTAGCGAAAGCTGTTGCCCAACGACCAGCGACGCTGTAGGCGGCAGCGAAAACAGGCGCCCTCCAACCTGGATTGCAGCGCTCTCTGCCCCAAGCTGTACCACCTTGCCGGTCACAACCTGTCCTTTGAGGAACGTCTGGGACTTTGTATCCCCTTCCGTGCGCTGAGCTCTCGATGTGCCGGTTTGTCCCGCAACTGGGCCGATTCCCGCCAATACGAACTCCTTATCTACACTTGCGTAGGGCGCACTGCCCTGCCATCCTCGTTGTGCACCGATACCCTCCCATCTTACCAACAGGTAAGAAGCAGTCAAGTCTAGGAGGCCGATCGCCCCCTGATCTCTATGATAGAATTGTCTGGGCATCAGCTTTAAGATAGTTACCGGCTATCACGAAGAAAGGACGCTGTACTGTGAGTATCGACGCCAATTACCCCGGTATCCTCAAACAGGAGATGGATACTCCCGCTTTGCTCGTAGACCTTGATTTGATGGAAGCAAATATCGAACGCATGAAACGCTTCCTGGATGGTAAGGGAGTCAGCGTGCGCCCCCATTACAAGACCCATAAAACCCCTGCTATAGCTCTGAAGCAGATCGAAGCGGGGGCGATAGGCATCACCTGCGCCAAAGTCGACGAGGCCGAGACCTTGGTGAACGCCGGGGTGAAAGACATTCTGATCGCTAACGAAATCGTCGGAGACAAAAAGATAGCCAGGCTGGCGGGACTTGCCCGGCATGCCAACCTGATGGTAGCGGTGGATGATCCAAGGAACGTCGCGGAGCTATCCAAGTGTATTTCAGCGGCAGGGGCTTGGCTTCGTGTGCTGGTTGAGATCAACGTCGGCTCGAACAGATGCGGGATCCACCCGGAGCAGGTAGTAGAGCTGGCCAGACAAGTAGACGCTGCGCCGGGGCTGGCCTTCGTTGGGCTGATGGGCTATGCGGGACACTGCCAGACGATCCCCGATCCGGAAGAAAAGCTGAAAGCAACGCAGCAAGCCATCGGTAAGCTGCTGGCCGCCAAGGAGTTGGCGGAAGCCAACGGCCTGAAGGTGGAAATCGTCAGCGGCGGGGGAACCGGAACCCACGCCATCGACGCCGACATCCCCGGCATCACCGAGGTTCAACCCGGCAGCTACGTCGTCATGGATAGGAGCTACCGGGACGCCGGTATAGACTACGCCAACGCACTTACAGTTCTAGCTACCATCATCAGCCGTCCACTCCCCAACCGGGCGATT
>JBMNNU010000029.1:0-18683 GCA_050942695.1 Chloroflexota bacterium | reverse complement strand
GAAGATGCCGAACTCAGCCGTGCGATGGAAGGGTTCGAAGTCGTGAAGCCCGCAGCCACCGATGGGATGCATAGTGGCTCGATCGTAGATGACGAATAGGACATCCCGCTCGCTTTTGCAGATGTTATCGTACCACTTTTCCTCAGCCTCCAGGGTCATGGGTCTGAGACCCAGACTGAGGTATCGTGTTACCTCGAAATCGTTAAGCCACCTCTGGAATAGGGGCATCAATTCACGGCTATAAGGCCCTAGCGCAACCTTTTCGCCGGATATATTGATGATCGGGCTACCTGGATTACTGCTGTCCATTGGCACCCCTCTCTAAGCCTCGTCTAAACCCTCTCGAAACGCTCCACCGGAAGGACGAACAGGGTGGCGCCGCCCACCTCCACCTCCATGGAAAATGGCACGTAGAACTGGCCCGGCATCACGCTCGAAACGACGGGATTCACCTGCACAGTCCGGCGTTTGCAGTGATCGGTGATGATACCGAACACATCCTCCACCTGATGATCCTCTACGCCGATCATAAGCGTCGTGTTGCCGCTTTTCAGAAACCCTCCCGCCGTATCGATCCGCGTTGCCCGGTATCCCTTTTCGACTAATGCATCGATCAGGTCTGCGGTATCCTCGCGTTGAACGATAGCTACGATCAGCTTCATCCCTTCCTCCTCCGTTTGCAAAGGGTTACTGGTAGATGACGACCGAAGGTACGGGGTTCAGCTTCATCAACTGCTCGGGACTGAAGAGGTCGGGATCGTATTGGTAAAACAGCTTGATCCCCGCGAACTGGAGAGGGGTTTCCATCACCATTGAGTAGGAGCCCAACTTGATCTGCTGGTTGCCGAAACCGTCCATATCCAGCACCAGATCCACCACCGGGCTCCAGCGGATCCTCTCCTTATCAGGTAACATGTTCTGCGTAAACTGATGGACAATCAACACCTTGGGAGGCAACTGCTCGCTGTAGATGATGTTTTCCAGGAAATGAAGGGCGTAGTTGACTTCCGCGGCTACGGTGTGGCCTATATGCTCACCCGGAACCTGTCCAGGCCACATGTCGAACTCGGGATCCAGGGCCAGGTATACGTCGGGCTCCTCCAGCCACGGTTTCAGGTAGTCGAGTTCGTCTTCAACCCTGCTGTGGCCTACCTGGACGTCCAGGATGAGAGGGAAACCGTTGGCGCGTGCCTGCTCGAGCATCGAGTCGATGACCTCTTTCAGCTCCCGCCTTCGCCACAATCCGTCGTCGCCGGGTCCTCCCTGGGCGACCACCGCGATTAGATGGTAGGCAGGCACGACTTTCTTGGTCGTTAGGGGTTCAAAAGCCGCAGCTTGCTCCTTCAGCCGCCTAGCCAGCTCTTCACCCTCGTACTCGCCCAGGATCCCCATTAGTGGGGTGTGGGGGTTGCCGTACCAGGTCACGAGCAAGCTATCCGAGAGTACGGAGTTTGGGCGCGAAGCCCCACCGGAAGGGGTCACTGCCGGCAGGATGGGCAACTCCCACTTAAATCTTTCATCGTTTCCTCGTTCTTCGATGCCAAATGGGCCATTGATCCAAGTTCTGTGTCCATTGGTGAACGCTGTCCAGTTATCGGCCTTACGCCAGACCATCAACCCTTTGGTCGTCATCTGCAAGGCGTCACCGTTGTCGATGTTGTGATGTTGGTCCTCCAGCGGCTCTCCAACGATGTCAGGGATCTGGTCTGCTAATTCCTTGAAACCCAGCTTGAACTCGAATTTCGACTGGGCTATCGCGCTTCCCGTTGTCAACGCTCCGCATACCAGGAATGCCATAAGGATCAACGATAATCGCTTCATCATCTCCTCTCAGATCACCAGGTTTAGCATCGATTCCCTGACCTCTCAAGAAAGGCCGCAGCTTCCCTCAGAAAAGTTGCCACAGCGGCTACGTTCTCAAGATGGTAGTCCGCCTCTTCGACGAGGGGTAGGGGGACCTCGGGGCTCAATACCGCAACCAACAACTTTTTGTGGCCTGCCCTTCGGTTTAAAGCATTCAAGGCCCGGAATGCATCTAAATCCGTGACATCGTCTCCTAAATAGATGGTCCCAACCAACATCTTTTCTCGGACTAATCTTAAAACGGCGGTTCCCTTGCTGATTTCTACAGGCGGCAGGACGTTAACCACCCTCCGGCCTTCAGAGAGTTGAAGGCCTCTCGCTGCGGGGATATCTGCCAGAAGCTTAAGTATTGCTTCACGAGCTTCCTCAGGGTCTAGCGCAGCCCGGTAATGGATCGTTCCGCTTGCGCCCTTGTTCTCTACGGTTATCCCTGGCAGCTTGATTTGCTTCTGGATGCTATCGATAGTGGATGCAATAGCCGGGAGGAAAGGCTCCGCCTCAGGCGCTACCGTTGATTTGTTGCCTTGCCCCAATTCCAGCCCATGGTTGCCGACATACACGATGCCGTCAACTCCGACCATTCGGACAAGCTGAGATACGGGGCGACCCGATATGGCTGCTACCAGGTTTAGCCGCGATCTAAGTCTTCGCAACAGGTCGGGGATCTCGGGGTGTAACTCGGCCATCTCAGGTTGCTCTACGATGGGGCTAAGCGTCCCGTCTACGTCGGTCATAAGCCCTGCCGGCCGCTGGCTCAAAATCTCCCAAGCAGCAGGCAGGCTTTCCAGTAGATTACGAGAGGATGTCACAAGGAACCTCATAGCTTGTTGCTTATTGTATCACCTGCTGCCCAGTATACCATTACCTCCAACCTTCGTCGTTCGCCAGCCCTACTGACTGCTGCATAGGTATCTAAAGGCGGGTCCAGGGCACTCAACGCGAGCGAGCACAGCGTTGAGGCCTGGCGGGCGTGACGCTGCGCCAGCTCGCGTCACGGGGGTGTCCCCAATAAATTCACTTACCTATGCAGGGGGCAGTAGGTACTTATCGTGCTATCTTTCGCAGTTACGATTGTTGGTTCTCAGGGAGGAGCTCCAGCGTATGGATAATGGAGGGAACCGTCGGCTGCTCCCAATCGGAGCGGAGCCGATGCCTCAGGGAGGGGTTGATTTCCGGGTGTGGGCGCCCCGGCGCCGACGCGTAGATGTGGTCATCGAAGGCCAGCCCGGCTCGGAATCCATCGACCTGCCCAGAGCAGTGGAGCTAGCCGCCGAGCCAAGCGGCTACTTCTCAGGTTTGATACCTGAGGCCAGCGCAGGTACCCGATACCGATTCCGCTTGGATGGCGACGATGACCTCTTCCCGGATCCAGCCTCACGCTTCCAGCCTGAGGGGCCTCACGGCCCTTCGCAGGTGGTAGACCCGAGGGTTTACAGATGGAACGATCAAGGGTGGCGGGGTATTAGCCTGGAAGGCCAGGTTTTTTACGAGATGCACATAGGGACCTTTACTCCGGAAGGCACCTGGGAGGCAGCCGGAAGGGAATTGGAGGAGCTGGCATCGCTGGGAATTACGGTTCTCAACATAATGCCGGTTGCAGATTTCCCCGGCCGATTCGGCTGGGGTTACGACGGGGTGAACCTCTTTGCTCCAACCCGCCTGTACGGTGAGCCCGACGACTTCCGTCGTTTCGTAGATAAGGCCCATTCCCTGGGGTTGGCGGTGATCCTGGATGTGGTCTACAACCACCTTGGCCCTGAGGGCAACTACCTCAAGCAGTATTCTGACGACTACTTTACCGATCGTTACACGAACGAATGGGGAGAGGCGGTGAATCTGGACGGAGGGAATTCAGGAGCTGTGAGAGAGTTCTTTCTCGCCAACGCAGGCTACTGGATCTCCGAGTATCACCTGGATGGGCTGCGCCTGGATGCTACCCAGACTCTCTTTGACGAATCGAGTGAGCATCTGCTTGCTGCATTAAGTCGGCGGGTGCGAGAGGTTGCCTGCGATCGGGCGGTCCTGCTGGTTGCCGAAAACGAGCCGCAGCAGGTTAAACTCGTGAGGCCGCTGGAAGAGGGGGGCTACGGCATAGATGCTCTCTGGAACGACGATTTCCATCACAGCGCCACAGTAGCGCTGACAGGCCGCAGCGAGGCTTACTATACGGACTATCAAGGCTCCCCACAGGAGCTCATAGCCGCGCTGAAATGGGGTTTTCTCTACCAGGGCCAATATTATAGATGGCAGAGGAAGCGCCGCGGAACCCCTACCCTTGGGCTGAAACCGTCGACCTTTGTGGTGTATCTCCAGAATCACGACCAGATTGCTAACTCAGCTCGTGGCCTTCGCATCCACCAACTGACTAGCCCCGGCAGGCATCGCGCATTAACGGCGCTTCTTCTATTAGCGCCTCAAACGCCTATGCTTTTTCAAGGGCAGGAGTTTTCAGCGTCTACTCCTTTCCTCTACTTCGCCGACCTCGAGCATGGGCTGGCTGCGGCAGTGCGCAAGGGAAGGACCGAGTTTCTGGAGCAGTTCCCTAGTATTGCGTCAGATGAGATCAGAGCACTCCTGGCCGATCCCGGAGATCCTGCAACATTTGAACGTTGCAAGCTGGATCTATCCGAGCGCCACCGGCACCTAGAGTCCTATACGCTCCATTCAGACCTGTTAAGGCTACGATGTGAAGACCCTACACTGCTGAGAGCTCAACGCCATGGCGGAATAGACGGCGCCGTGCTGGGTCCAGAAGCTTTCGTTATCCGGTTCTTCGGGGACGACGGGGACGATAGGCTACTGTTGGTGAACCTCGGTCGCGACCTGTCGCTAGTTACAGTGTCAGAGCCTCTCCTCGCTCCACCTGAGGGGCGGGGTTGGGAAACCTTATGGTCGAGCGAATCACCTCGATACGGTGGGCAGGGTACGCCGCCTCTCGATATCGAAACTGGATGGCGCATACTGGCCGAGGCGGCCGTTTTGATGAAGCCATCAGCGATAAGCTGTCAGCCGTCGACTTCCGGCTGATGAATGTAGGGGAGCATCTTCCTGGTGGAAAAGCTGGTACTAAAGATGGCCTGGTCGGAAGGGGTTAGCCCTGAAGACGAGCAGTTAATGACCCATGAATGGCTGGTTACCAATGGGTTAGGTGGGTATGCCTCCTCGACTGTCTCCGGCATTAGCACTCGCCGGTATCACGGTCTCCTGATAGCAGCGCTTCCGGCTCCCTTAGGCCGGGTCGAGATGCTCAGCCACGTTTCGGAGGAGTTGCGTCTGCCCGGCGGGGCTACGGTTCAGATCAGCAGACAGGAGCACGCTGGCGAAATGGAAAGGTACAGGGGGCCAAGTTGCCTTGTGGAGTTTCGCCTCGATGTCGGCCTTCCGGTATGGCGTTACAAGGTTGGAAGGTTTGTCCTGGAGAAGCGGGTCTACATGCCTTACATGCAGAACACGGTGTATGTGGACTATCGGCTCGTATCCGGTGCGGGGTCGGTTTGTCTGATACTTAGGCCGGAGGTGCGTTTCCGTGCCCACGAAACCCCGGTAAGCGAGCCGTTAACTGAACGATACCGGTTGATGTCGTCAGACGATCGCTATGAGCTCATTGGCGAGGATACCTATCCAACCTTGAGACTATTGCCTTGCGGCGACGGATGGAGCTTTTCAAAGGATGAGAAGGTGGTATCCGAGATCCTGTATCGAGTCGAGGAGATACGTGGTTACGACGCTGTAGGAGACCTCTGGAGTCCAGGGACTTTTCGGATCGATCTGGAAAAGGGGCGCCGAATTACCCTGGTGGCTTCAACGGAGAGTTGGGATGTCATGGAGGCTCTCCGTCCTGCAGAGGCGCTGGCCGCCGAAAATGAGCGCCGCAGGCGATTGTTGGCATCGGCGCACCCACGGGCGCGAAGCGGGTTCGCGGCGCAATTGGTGTTTGCAGCCGATCAATTCATCATAATCCCTGCAGGGCGGGTCGCGGATTCAGCGCGCGCACACGCGGCGGGCGACGATGTCCGGACTGTTATCGCTGGTTACCACTGGTTCACCGACTGGGGGCGGGATACCATGATCAGCCTTGAAGGGCTTGCCCTGGCTACCGGTAGAGTGCAGGAAGCCGGATATATCCTGCGTACATTCGCCTACTATATTCGCGATGGCCTCATCCCCAACATGTTCCCCGAGGGGGAAAAAGAGGGAGTGTATAACACGGCCGACGCAACGCTTTGGTTCTTCCATGCTTTAGATCGCTACATAGAGGCCACAGGAGACCGTGAGACCTTGAAGGTACTGCTGCCCAAGTTGCTGGACATCGTCGACCATCATTTGAAAGGTACACGGTTCGGGATCGGGGTCGATCCGGAGGACGGCCTGCTGCGGCAGGGAATTGTGGGCTTACCGCTTACCTGGATGGATGCCCACGTTGGCGACTGGGTAGTGACACCGCGGAGGGGTAAAGCTGTAGAGATCAACGCCCTCTGGTACAACGCGCTTCGGTTGTTGGAGCGATGGGTTAGAGACGAATATGGGGAGGAGATGGCAGAGCCTTTGGCTCAGCACGCCTCGCGCGTTCGCCGCTCCTTTAACGCCCGCTTCTGGTACGAAGATGGGGGTTATCTCTACGACGTGGTTGACGGAGAGAATGGGGATGACCCCTCCTGCCGCCCTAATCAGATACTGGCGATATCGCTGCGCCACCCGGTGCTCGATCGTGTAAGGTGGGAGTCGGTGCTCCAGGTGGTTCTGGAGAGGCTGGTTACGCCGGTTGGACTGCGCTCCCTGGCGCCGGATCACCCAGAATATAAGCCGATGTACTGCGGAGACCTTCGGTGCCGGGATGGGGCTTACCATCAGGGTACCGTGTGGGCTTGGCTAATCGGCCCTTTCATCGATGCCTGGCTGAAGCTGTATCCCGAAGACCGTGTAGGGGCAAGGCGGTTCCTGGATGGATTCCGGTCTGAGCTAGCACAGGTTGGCGTAGGCTCTATCAGCGAAATCTTCGATGCCGATCCCCCCTTCACCCCCCGAGGGTGCATCGCTCAAGCCTGGAGCGTGGCCGAAGTGTTGAGGTGTTGGGCAAAGACGGCGGAGAGCTAGCTCTCCGCCGTCTTTGGCAGTTTTTTTACGTTTAGGTACAGAATCTGCCACTATCACCTGTACTGTCCGCAGATTGCCCATTGTGGGTACGCTGAGCGACACGAGGAGGTGAACGCCTTGCGTCCAACACATCTGTTGAGTGTTGGGGATGAAGCCCCTGATTTCTGCCTGACCGCAACCCAACTGGTAAACGGAAAACAACGGAAGCGGCAACTCTGCTTGCACGATTTCCGCGGCAAGCAAGCGGTGATCATTACCTTTTACGGCGCTGCCTTTACTCCCGTTTGAACAGATCAGGTCCGCTCAGTTGAGCGGCAGATCGAAGAGATACGCAGGCTGGGGGCAGAAGTGATAGGGATAAGCCCTGACAATGTCGATAGCTTGCTTCCGTGGGCTGAACAGATAGGTGTTTCTTTTCCCCTGGCGGCGGACTTTTTCCCCCACGGCCACGTTGCGCTTCTATACGGATTGCTACGTCCGGAGGGCATCCCCGATCGAGCTATGGTGTTGGTCGATAAGGATGGAAAGGTCCGTTTCATCGAGATCTACCCGGTAGACAAAATCCCACCGGTGGATCGCGTTATGCAGGCGCTACGGGAATTGTAAGGCTATAGCATTACTGGCACCAGCATTGGAAAAAAAAATTTTGGGGGGCACCCCCCGTGATGCGAGCGAGCGCAGCGCCACGCCCGCCAGCTTTCAACGTTTAACTCGCGTTGAGTACCCTGGACCCGCCTTAGCTACCTAAGCTAATCTGCGCTGTGTTCTCGGCGATTGGTGGCGGCTGTTCTCCGATGGAGAAGTGATCGTTACCGAGGAGAGCTTGTATCAGACGGAGCTCATCCGCAAGGAAGCGGGTGATCAGGTAGCGATGCCGGACCAGATGTCGCCCTTCTTTCCCCAGCCGAGATGCGCGATCCTGGTTAACTATCAGCTCTAGAGCTGCTTTGACGAAGCTGGCGTCGTATCCAGCAACGTAGCCGGTAGCGCAGTCGATAATCTGTGAAGCCAGGCCGCCCCGTGTGCCAACCACCACTGGTCTGCCTTTCCACTGAGCCTCCCAAACAGGAATAGCAAACCCGGCCGGAACAGATCGTTGGATGACTACGCTGGCTTGGTGCAGGGCGGCATTGACTACCAACTGCCCGTTATCACCCTGCCCTACCAGCACCTGAGCGTCGCGATCACCGGCAGTGTACCGGGCGACCCGTTCATAGCGCGCCCAAGCCTCGATGGAATTCTCAGAGAGCGTGTGAACCAACAGTAGCTGGACGTCGGCCCTGTGCGCTTTGACCTGCCGATAGACGTCGACGGCGCCAGTAGGGTCGAACGCGGGATCCAGAGGGCCGGCCTGGACGAGGAGCGGGCGGTCCGGATCGATGCCGTGCTGGCCGAGGAGCTGTCGGGCTGAGATACCCGGAAGCTCGACGTTGCGAGCAGCGGTAGGGTCGATGGCCGGAGGAATGACCAGCGTGGCAACCCCTTCGAGTCCCTGAGGCGCGAAGGCGTGGTCGGGGAAAACGCAGAGGTCGCAAGCCTGGAGCGATTGGAAGAGGGTGAACCAGGCCTCGGGTAGAGCGTTTCGCAGATCTAGGTGGCAGTGCCATACCCAGTGGGGCGCCTTGGCCTTGTGGTTTGGGATGGCGGCAGGGAGGCCGGCGAGCTGCGGGTCGTGTAGCACGACCAGGTCGTACTGCTGATCGAAGAGTTGGGCGATGGAGCGATTGTAGCGGAGCCAGTCCTTGGATATTGCGGACGTCCAGTCGACGTTTCTGCCACAGAGAGCGTCGTAAAGTAGCCTTGAGAGTGAGGCGAACTGCGCATTGCAGGCGACGATCTGCCATTCGACATCGAGTCCGAGGTCTTTGAGCAAAGGGACGAGCGAGTGGAGCAGGTCCGAGACGCCGGTGCCGAAGGGGCTGATGGAGAGATTGAGAATTCTAGCCCCTTTGAGAGGGAGTGCGAGGGACCGGAGGGTATCAATGATCTCATCGCCCACATAGAGGCGGTGCTCATCCAAGCTGCGCCTAGATACCTGAACCGATCCGTACATATTATCCCTTGGTTACAAAACCATTTGAAAGTACTATGTTGATGTTACGTGGGCGCGCATCTTTGCCACCCTTTGCCACCCATAGTCTAGGTCTAACGTAGTTAGGATGCAAGCCTTCAACACGGGGGTAATACCTGCCTTGACCCGACTAACCCAGAATGATCTATGGTATATTGTTGTGGCAGAGCGTGTTTTTGTGCCGAAGAAACCGGTTGCGTTGGTACAGGCATGGGGGAATCAAAATGGCTAACATGGATCTCGGTTTCTTATGCGGATCGGCCAACCCCGATCTCGCTCAGGCGGTTGCAGATGAGTTAGGCGTACCTCTAAGCAAAAGAATGCTGAGGCGCTTTCCAGATGGTGAGGTACACGTTCGCCTGGAGGAGAGCGTGCGAGGGCGGGATATCTACATACTCCAGAGCACCTGCCCGCCGGTGGACCAGCATTTGATGGAGTTGCTGGTGATGATCGAGGCCTGTCGCAGAGCCGCGGCCGGGCGTATCACCACTGTCATTCCATACTACGGCTACGCACGGCAAGAGAAGAAATCGATAGGACGCGAACCGATCACCGCAAGGCTGGTAGCAGACCTTCTGACAGTTGCGGGAGCCCAACGAGTTGTGACTGTCGATATCCATTCCCCGGCCATGCAGGGGTTTTTCAGCATAACCATGGATTCCCTGCCTGCCTCGCCGATATTGATCGAGCATTTGAAGCGCATTCGCAGTGATGACCACGTAGTGGTCTCCCCAGACCTTGGCTATGCCAAAAAGTCGAACAGCTACGCGCGGGCTTTGGAGTTGCCGCTGATTGTGCTACATAAAGAGAGGCTGGAATCGGGGGAAGTCGAGGTCCAGAGGGTAATTGGCAACGCTGAGGGGCGCCGGCCGATCATCGTCGACGATATGATAACCAGCGGTGGCACTGTAGAGAAAGCGGTAGACGCATTGCTCGAGGCGGGCGCTAAGCCGGAGATCACGGTGGTGGCTACTCATGGGCTGCTGGTGGAGAACGCGCCAGAGCGGTTGAGCAATCCTGCGATCGTTGAAGTGGCGATCACCGACACGGTGCCGGTGCCAATGGAAAGGCGATGGCCCAAGCTCACCATTCTCTCGGTAGCTAAACTGTTGGCCGAGGCTATCCGTCGGCTCAATTTAGATAGGTCGATCGAAGCGCTATATCCGTTTCAATGATGATGTGGGGGCGCACGGCCGTGCGCCCCTGTCCCTACCTGCTCAGTAGCCTGTAATCGGCTTCGCTGCTGGCCCCTAGCCCTAGCTCCACTGCGCGGGCGATGGCCGGTATCTCCCACACCGGCTGCTGGATTTTGTTGTCTCGCGGATAAGCCTGCAGCACCTTTAACGCCTCCACATCCATGGCAATCCGATCGCCTGACGCAATGACGCCATCTGCCGAACCAATTTGGTCGTGTTTGTTCTAGCCTCCCTATGGTGGCTCTGTTACGCTTCGAACAAGATCTCACTGTTATATTTTCTCAGATACGCAAGATACTCATCTTTAGTAAAGGCAGGTCGGTCGGCGGCCAATAGTCGTTGAGCTTGCGCAGCGTCATCGTAAAGCAGGTCTACCACTGTCATAGCCATCGCCTTTGCAGGGGTGATGCAAGCCTCTTCCATATCTACAACCTGGTAGTCGGCACCGTGGCTGGTTCCGATAACCCCTCCTGCCGACGGCTGTATGGTCGGCATGATGTGGGAGATATCGCCCATATCGGTGGACCCGGTGATATGGCTGACATCGGCGTAGCCCTCAGCGCCTACCAACGCCAGAGCGTTTTCCTTGTAGATACTTGCCAGTGTTTTGCTGGCCTTGAGAGGCATGTAGCCAGGTAGAGTCTTGATCTTAACCTTGCCACCGACGGCGATAGCTCCGGCGCGCAGCGCTCTGTTAACCTTGGCGTCGGCGTCTTCTATCGCAGCCGCCGTTTTCGCCCGGACGAAAGTCTCCATTCTCACGTCGGCAGGAACGACATTCACCAAATCTCCACCCTTTGTGATGATTGGATGAACCCTAACCGTATCTCTGTCGCAAAAGGTCTCCCTCTGAGCGTTGATGGCGGAGAGTGCCACCATAGCGGCGTTCAGAGCGTTGACCCCCTTGTGAGGAGCCCCACCAGCATGAGCAGCCTTGCCTATGAACTGGACCTGCTTGACCACACAGCCGTTGCTGGATTCCAGGTTGGAAAGGCGTCGCTCCTCTTTGCGGGTCGTCAGGTGGGTCAACATGGTGATGTCTACGTCGTCGAATTCCCCCAGGCGGATCAGCTCCTGCTTCCCTGCTAGGAACTCCAGCTTCCCCTGTCGCGCCAGGTTGACCCTGTACTCGACTTCAACATACTCCTCGGCCGGAACTGCGAAGAATACTATCTTGCCACTCAGCTTCGATGCCGCATTGGTAGCCTTGAAGGCGGAAGCCACGGCGAGCATCATCGCGATCTGGACGTTGTGGCCGCAGGCGTGGGCTGCGCCGGTTTCTGGGTTTGCGTTGGGGTGCTCGTAGAGGAGGATGGAATCCAGCTCGCCCATGACCGCAACTGTAGGTCCCGGCCGGCCGGTGTCGATGACGCCCTTTACACCTGTTATGGCAAGGCCGGTCCGGTGGGGGATGTCCAGCTTCTTGAAGTGATCCGATACCAACTGGGCTGTGGCGAACTCTTTGAATCCAAGCTCCGGGTTGTGTAAGATCGTTTCGGCAATCGCGATGCTCTGGTCCCTTCCCCGATCTATCTCCTTGCACAGGCTCTCTTTCAGGGTGTCTTTATCCATCATGGATCCGTCTCCTCGCCCGATTTTGTCCGCATTCTAGCACAACAAACGAGGGCATCTGCCGAATTGATACTCGGCAAATACAAGATTGTATGTTATAGTTAATCTTGTCACTTCATCTACCCCAATTGGCAACTGCGAGCGGTTCTAGTATCCAATCAAAGTGGTTTTGATAGACGGCGAAGCCGTCTGCCGGGAGCGCGGGCGCCCCGCCCGCCTCTAAACTGTAGCTGAAGGCTCTAGCCTGCGCGTGATCGTTATGAACCACGATGTGAGCCCTCCACGAGACTACGTGCAACCCGTAAAAGGTGCAGTTACATATAAGGCGGCTCATCGGCGAGAGGACGGGCGGGCAAGCTGCCCGAGCTCCCAGGGAATAGCAGCCAAGATAGCCGCGCTCTCGGCATGGGTTACCGTAGGCAACCCATCAAAACCACGTTGGTTAGGTACTGTTGCCGCGCCTCTTCTCCGAGTACTGAGGAGAGCATGACGGCACGCTGTACAGCTTGTGGCCAAACCAATCAGGCATCCGATACCCACTGTAGCGGATGCGGCTGTACGCTTGCCCTCAACCACCTCTGGACCTCACAATCCACAGCTTCAATATTAGTCGGACGCGAGCGTGAGCTTGGGATGCTCCTCGATAGCCTAGACAATGCTATCGCAGGGAGGGGCAGCTTCACGATGCTCGTGGGCGAGGCCGGCATCGGCAAGACCTGGATTGCTAGGGAGGTGGCGCGACAGGCCACCGAGCGCGGTTTCGCCGTACTGTGGGGCTGCTGTTTCGAAGGCAACTGGCAGCCAGCCTACTTCCCCTGGATCGAGGCGATCGGCGAGTACGCCCGAAACTCCACGCCGCAGCAGCTCCGGAATGCGCTGGGTACCGGTGCTCCACCTTTGGTGAAACTTATTCCTCAACTGCGGTTTGCGCTACCCGACACATCTGAGGCTCCACAGCTAGGAGCGGACGAGGAACGGGTTCGCATCTACGATGCGGTGATCCAGTTCCTGCTGTCCGTATCGAGAGAAACCCCCATACTTATAGTGATCGACGATCTCCAATGGGCTGACCGCGATTCACTGATGTTGCTGCATTACCTTTCCCATTTCCTCGTTCGATCGAGGATCATGACCATCGGCGCCTATCGAGAGCCCGAGATCGAGCTAGATACCAAGCGCCATTTAGAGGATCTATTGCCGGCATTGCGTAAAGAGTTCGGCTACAGGCAGGTGACAGTGCGCGGACTTGATCTTCAGGATGTTGGCGAGTTCCTTTTGCGGGCATCGGGACGAGCATTTCCCGGCGCCCTGGTCAAGGCAATCTATTACGAGACCAGTGGCAATCCCTTCTATGTCCGCGAGGTGCTCTGGCACCTGATCGAGGAGGGCAAGATCTTGCTGCGCGAAGGGCGCTGGTCGACCGACATCAGCCTGAGCGAGATGAGCATTCCGGAGGGGGTCCGCCAGGTCGTCCACAGGCGGTTGTCCCGCCTCTCAGTCAACGCTAGATTGATGCTCCGGACAGTCGCAGGATTCACCAGTGGGTTCGAGTTCTCAACGTTACTAAGGCTGTCGGACCTATCGGAAGATGCTCTACTGGACTGCATAGACGAGGCGTTACGAGCTGGCTTTCTTACGACTGCCAGGTCCTCACCCCCTACTTACGACTTCGCCCACGCGATCGTGCGACACACCATCTACAACGATTTGAACCCAGACCGCAAAGCCCGCCTTCACCGCCGCATCGCCTCAGCGCTAGAGGAGGTTTACAGAGGTAGGGAGAACGATCACGCTGCCGAGCTTGCTTTCCAGTATCGCGCATCGGCAAATATTGCGGGCACTCCGAGAGGCTTTCACTATGTCCTGGTAGCTGCCGATCAGGCAAAAACGGCCAACGCCCACGAGCGAGAGGTAAGATTCCTGCGCATGGCGTTCGATCTATGCCCGGGCGACGATACGGCATTGTGGGCGAATATTCTCTGCCGGTTAGCCCTCGCGGAGGCTAACGCCCTCCTGCTGGATGACGCACCTAAGACTACGAGGAAGGCGCTAGACGCGTTATACGAAGCCGATATTGCTCCGGTTGAAAGAGCTGCCTTTCTCGCAAAGGTCGCAACGGTATTGAAGGAAGGCGGAGCGGCTAGCAGGGTATGGAGTCCATTGGTGGATGATGGACTCGCGCTCGTCGGCGACCAACGCGATATCGTATGGGCGCGGTTGACGTTGCTTCGGGAGCACACCGAACCTATAACCAACGGCTCGATCACTATACGCCGCTGGCTTGGTAACGATCCGGAGGCGGTGGCTGTCGCCCGTGCCCACGGCGACGAGGATGATTACGCTCTCACCATATCACCGTACGAGTGGCGGTCTCGGCAGGAGACAGACGAACTGCTGGCCTTGGCACAAGGGTGGCAGAGACCTAAGGCGATCATACGAGCCCTCACTATTGCGATCTCGGATCTAGTCGAACGGCACGGTGATTACAGCGAAGGAAAAAAGTGGGCCAGAGAGCTGTTCGCGATCGGAGAGCAATACGGCTCGATCCCGGCCCAGGCTGAGGCGATGTTCTATCTGGCGACGGCGTATAGCTGTTCTTCAGAACTGTCGCTTTGCCGGCAAACAGCGCAGCGAGCGCGAGATACTCTGGATCGGCTCGGCCCGGCCCATTGGATGTCTGATGCACATGTGCTGGGCATGGCCACGGCAATAACCTATTACATTACCGGTGATTGGGGGACTCTGGAGGCAGCGGCCGCCAACTTCCCACTTACGCACGAAAGCGATGCGCTCATCTGCGGCCTTGCCCCATACGCGGCGGCTGCGTTCATCCAAGCTCATACGGGCAATGCGTCCGAGGCGCACCAGATGATAACCCTCATCACACCGATCGCCACGAGGATGGAGGCGAGAGATTACTGGCAAGATGCAGTAGTCGATTTCGCATCAACTGCGATTTGGGAACTCCAGCTTGCCGACCTGGCCGCTACATTCTATCGCCTTGCTCTCGATCTCATAGCCCACGGAATCGTTTTTGGGCCAATCGGGTCTCAGGAGTTGAATGCCGCTCGTATGGCAGTGTTGATGGGTAACTGGCAGGATGCAAACAGCCATTTCGAGAAAGCCCGGCGTTCTTTGGACGACTCAGGCAAACGACACGTCAGGGCTATCGCAGACTTCGATCAGGCTCGAGCGCTAGAAGGAAGTGCATGGTGTATCGCATCGATAGGCATGGAGTAGCTATCTGCTTTCAAGATGTTGGTAAGGGCGCACCTCCCCTGGTGCTTATTCACGAATTGGGATGCGATCACACAACGTTCGAGCCCCAGATATCGCACTTCCGTCGCAATCACCGGGTGGTTGCTGTAGACATGCGCGGCCACGGAGAAAGCGATAAGCCTGAGAACGGGTACTCGATCCAATGTTTGGCCGATGACATCGCCTGGCTGAACTACGAACTGGGATTGTATGCCCCGGTAGTTGTCGGCCATGGTCTCGGCGGAATGGTGGCCATAGATCTGGCTGCCCGTTATCCCAAAATCCTCTCCGGAGTTGTGGCGCTCGATTCACCGATCCTACCACCCGAAATCGACGCTTTACGCCAACTCCTGTCGAAACGGCTGCGAGCGCCAGCTTTTCGGGAGACGCTGCTGGATGAAAACCGTTCTCTGACGGATGCCGGGCTCAATCGTCTGGATATCATGCTGAGGTCAGCATACTCCATGTCTGAGCAATCCTTTGTTTCGGTATTGGAGAGCATACTTGCGTGGGACAGTGCTGCGGCAGTTGCATCCTGCCGGGCTCAAATTCTCTACATCGATACCAGCGGGCAGTCCGCCGACCCTGATCACTTTCTGAATCTGCGCCCTCAGATCGTGGTTGCCAGAACCGAAGGTGTTGGCCATTTCTGCCATCTCGAGCTGCCTGGAAAAGTGAATGAGATGATCGAATGCTTCATGGCCAGAAAGCCCAACCCACCTCCTTTTCGAGAGTAGTACCAGGAAGACAACTTTGAGGTGTAGTGGAAAGAATATAGAAATTGAAAAACTGAACATTGAATCGATCGTATTCTCGAAAAGTCGATGATGTACGACAACAAGGAGGACTCAAGTGAGATCAGGAATACAGTTGCATATCCTGGGACTTTCCTTGATAGCGGTTCTGGTTCTAGCCGCAGCCTGCACTCAGGCGGCAACACCGGCCTCAACGCCGGTTCCGACGAAGCCTGCCGCGACAGCGGCTACATCTGCGCCTACAAAGCCCGCAGCCACTGCAACCACGGCTGCGAAGCCGACAGCCGCACCCACGGCTGTCCCTACCGAGCCAGCGGCGAGCCCGACAGTTGTCGTATCGCCTACATCTGTCCCACGGACACCAACGGCCGCTGCTCCAGCGCCGACCAAGCCTGCGGCGCCCACAAAACCGGCGGCTTCCTCTATCTCAGCACCAGGTCAGGGAGAGTCGGATGTCGTCGACTGTGCTGAAGATTTGGGTTGCTTTATCGATGCGTCTCGGGCAGGCCGCCTTGCCAAGGTAGATTACACAATGGCGGTAGATTTCTTCGGCATGTTCCTCGCCAACACCGATTCCCTGGCCATCAAGGGTAAGGATGGAGATAAGCTACTCTTCTCTCAGAAGACCATCGCGGCGGACGCCGCCCTGACCCAGGCGATGGTTGCAGCGGCGCAAGCCAATGGCATGTCCGAGGCCGACTTCAAGAAGGCGCTTACCACGGCCAAGGGTGTGGCTGAGTTGATGCAGGAGGCCAGCGCGAATGCGGACCCCACGGTGGAGCAGCAGCTCAAAAGCGCCAAGGAGAACCAGCGGGCCAGGATAGGTACCGGTAAGGAGTGCAGCTTCCCTCAACCAGAGTTGACGGCGATGCTGGAGCGGTGGCAGCAGGGCAAGTACTCCTCGTCGGACTACGATCCCGGGCAGTGCACCAACATCAAGGCAGCGGCCTCTCCCATCAGCGATTCGCGTCCCACATCCATCCCGACGCACCCCGCCGCCCAACCTATCCCTACCTCCGGAACCGGTGTAGCAGTTGCCGAGATGTCGGACATACCGGTCCCACCTGACTTTGAATTCGAGAGCGGCGGTGGCCACTCGAGCGAGAAGACCTTCTGGGAGACTGCCACCTGGACCGGCAAAGCCAGCATGCAAGAGATCGCGGACTTCTACGCCAGTGAGCTGGCGGTGGGGTGGGTGTCGCGAGGTGGTGTCACGGGCGATACCATCGTCGATGTTAGGTACGAACAGGAGAACACCGACCCGGTAGTTTCCCTGGAAATATTAGCAGAGCCGAGCAACGGGGGTGTGACCCTCACGCTCACTCTCTCTAACGAAGAGCGTTGAAAAGCTGTATCGAGTGAAGGGCTGAGGGAGGTCAGATGATTGCGAGGCCGACTCCTAGCTTTCTGCCATGTAGTGCCAAGATTGAGATAGTGGTGATACTGCGATTGAGACAGAGGGTATCGTATCCTTTAACGGTGGATGATAAACTACCTGATTGATGGTTGGCGCAACCAATTCCGACACCAACCCAGTTATGTGTCGAGGTGTAACTGATGAAGGATCAAAAAACGACGAGCGTTATGAAACGGCTTGGCATGACCTTGATGGCGGTAGTAGCCGCCACCGCGGTTCTCAGCAGTGTGGCCTTTGCCCAGGGGAAACCGGAGTTCAAGCTGGGCTTCAAGCTGCTTGCGGACCAGATCCCAGACGTGGTTGGGGAGCCGCTGGAAAACGAGCACTGGGGAGCCAACGGCGACTCCTTGCAGCAGACCAGCAAGGGGCTGATGGTGTGGCGGAAGGCGGATAACTGGACGGCGTTTACGAATGGGAGCAGGACCTGGATCAACGGCCCCTTTGGGGTGCAGGAGCGGTCTAACGACGAGAGGTTCCCCTGGGAAGCACAGGATGGTGTTACTGACTGTGGCACCGACCTCGGCTGTTTCATCCAGGCATCTGAGAGCGGCAGTCAAGCGAAGGTAGATTATACGGTTTCGATTAACTTTTTTGGCATGCTCTCCTCCACGACCTCCCTTTTGGAGATCCATGGGAGGGAAGGTGATAGGCTGCTGTTCTCGAGCAAGATAGTTAGGATCGAAGTCGATTTAAGTGATGACATAAAAAATGAGGCGCGCGCAACCGGCAAGTCCGACGCTGAAATTCAACAGGAGATCGAAAAAATGAACGCGGACGCCCAAGCGGCGGTGGGGACTGGCACGCAGTGCAGGTTCCCTCAACCCAACCTGACGGCGACGCTGAAACGGTGGCAGAACGGCGAGTTCTCAACCGAGGACTTTAATCCAGAATATTGCACCAACATTCAGCCGTAGTGCTACCAAACTGCCAATACAACTTTATTTATCGCGGGGGCTCACGAGCCCCCGCGTCCGCTACCTAACCCATCGATGCGCGCAATGTTTGTACGATTAACTGAAAGGTTTTATCAACCCTTCATCCATTAACTCCCTACGCACCTCGTGGTTTAGTAGACCGCGATTTTTCGTTACCCGACAGGGTTTAAGACGCGGCCTACAAACAGTATGCTGCCGGTCTCGATATCGCGAATCAGGAAGATGAAAGGGCGGTCGATGGTGAGCCTAACCGGCTGCGAGGCCGGAGCAGATGCGAGCCCAACAACCACGCCTGTGGCAGCCGCTGCCTCGGTTCCTCGCTCGTCCACTACGACGATCGCCTTATGGACCACGTCGCTGATGTACAGGTCGCGGCTGCCATCCATGCCCGAGAAGTCGGCCTGGCGAGGTTTCATCGCATCGGGCATACCCATGCCGGATAGGGTCTCTGCGAGGCTAAAGCTCGACTCGTAGGTGAACTTGGGAATGGTGAGCGCCACCCGTGTGGGTTGAAGCCCTTTC
>JBMNNU010000364.1:0-3357 GCA_050942695.1 Chloroflexota bacterium | reverse complement strand
CCAAACCCCAGCCGCCAAGGTAGATCCCACATCAACTCCCAACGCCGCCGCAACCGCGGCCGCCATCAGCCGGGCCACATCAACCGCCGAGGCCGGAGCAACGGCGACTGTCCAGGCGCAGGCTACTGCCCAGGCCGTAGCTACCTCCGAGGCACTGAAGTCGGCGGTGGACGCCCTGACGAAGAACAAGAAGAAGGTTGGGGAGTCTTTTCAGGGCGAGCTGGAGGTGAGGGAAGGTTCAGTTGTGAGGCGCGGGTGGGATACCCATTTGAGAGATTTCATGGTGGAGGGGACCTTCTTCAACCCCTTCGACGCGAATGATGGCCCCTGGGACTACGGTTTCATGTTCCGGCGCACCGGCAGCAACGAACAGTACAGGCTCTTCGTCCAATCTGATAAAGATTGGAGCTTACGGCTGGCACAGTCCCAGAATGGTGGGTCGAGCCAGGAGATCGCCTCCGGTAGCTACGAGAAGCTGGATACCAGCGAGGGCGGCAAGAACGTGCTGACGCTGGTGTGCAAAGAGTCCACGGCCTACTTTTACATCAATAGCGACCACGTAGCAACTCTAGACGTCTCGCAGAAGACCGACGCCGGTGAAGTAGCGGTGGCAACTGGATTCGTATCGCAGCATAAGCTCCCGGGTACGATGATCAGGTACGAAGGCTTTGAACTTTGGGCGCTGGAATAGGAGAAAAGTGGATGAATTGCGTTTCTTGTGGCGCTGAAATTTCCGAGGGGGCCAGCTTTTGCGGGAAATGTGGGACGAGGATGGCCGCCAATCGATTCTGCTGTATGTGCGGGGCCTCGATGCGCTCGGATGCCGACTTCTGCCCCGGTTGCGGCGCACGGCAGGACGCCCCTGTCGGGGCAGAGGATGGCAGGGGTGTGCGGGCTCCCAAAGCCGTAAAGGCAGCCACTAAGTCTTCCAAGAAAGCGAAACAGAAGTCGGGTGGAAACCCTCTAGGCCGGATATTTATAGCCCTCATCGGGTTGTTGCTGCTGCTCTTCGGCCTGTCGCAGCAGCTTCTCCTCGTCATCGGCGAAAGCACCACCGCAACCGTCACAGATGTAAATATCGAGTCCGACGACGATGACCCGACGGAGAAATATTACAACGTCAGCTATCGCTTCTCAGTGGATGGCACGAGCTACAACGGCCACTACACCATGTCGGTAGGGAGCGGGCGAGCCCCATCGAAGGGGAACAGCGTTAAGGTTGCCTATCTGAGCTTCATGCCGTCGGTCAACTCGCAAGACGACGGAATGTCGCTGGGGGTAACCGGCATCGTAATGATGGCATTTGGGGCTTTGCTTATCTTTCTGCAGTTCAGAAAATAGGGTAGGCGATCACGAAAACAGCGGGGGTTAATGCCCGAACAGTTGCCCCGCACCCGCTATCCCGAGCGCACCCGCTGCAGTGAGCAGGATGCTCCAGATGGCGATTCCGATTCCCATCCAAAGCATAAGTCCACGTGTATCGGCTCCCAGTGACACACCTATAGCGGCGCCCAGAGGGGCGCCGAAGAGCAGGGGGGAAAGCAGCCCCAACCCAACTACGCCATAGCGATCCCAAATTCGCTGAGCTCGGCCGGCCTTACCTGAATCACCGCGTTCGCCCCGTTTACTAAGGATCCAACTCCTTGCCCGATCGCCGAGCAGGATGACTCCCAGCGCGGAAAGGGTGGATCCAAAGGCAGACACCGCTACTACGAGTGGAGGCGGTAGCCCGAGAGCCAGGCCGGCCGGGATTGCGGCCCACAGCTCGAGGATGGCCAGCACCAGCACAGATAACGTTTTAACCAGAAAATCGATTGACATGTTTGCACTAACTGCCTCGGTAGTGGGCTACGACGTTCTTGCCCACCTTTTCTACCCGGCGCTGCCGCAGGATCCGACCGATCCTGTTCAGAGCGCGGTCCGTCCTGCGGTCTTCGAACAGGTTGAATGCAACCTCGCCTCCCTGCCCGACCACTTCCCGTATACGCCGCAAGAAGGGCTTGGCCAGAACCCCACGTTGGAAATCGTACCCCGCGAAGAGGTCCACGGCCACGTAGTCGAAGGAGCGATCACACCGCTCCACGTACTCGAAAGCGTCGTCGATGACGATCTCTAAATTTGGGAGGTCGAGGCCGAACTGATCCCGGGCGAACTGGACCAGTTCGGAGTCGTAATCCACACCCACGATCTCAATGTTGGGGTAGCGGTTGGCCAGCAGTTGGGCCAGGGTTCCGCCGCCCAGACCCAGCAGAAGCGCGCTCCTAGGAGACCCCTCAGGAAGCATGGCGGCCCAGTAGCCTGAAGGGGGTTCGATTCCATCGACCGCTACGGAGACGATCACCCCATCCACCAGGAGCGCCCGGCGGCCTTCGTCATCCCCGATCCGGATATCTCTATCACTCGCTCGGCAACCCAAGATTACCCCTCCAGAGTAATAATACCCCTTTTCGTCATTGAGGTAGTCCTGAGTCCTGAGTCCTGAGTCCTGAGTCCTGTGAACAGTCTAGCTCAGGATTTCAGGCAAAGCCTTTCCTACCGCGTAATTCTGTCGAAAATGGAAATCCGGAATTATCGGATATAACGCGCCGGTTCTCGAGGTCAGGGCTCCAAATCTTCTTTGGCAACCTCGTAAACCCGGAACGAAGAGTGGCCGCCCGGTTTGGGGAAGAATCCGATACGTTTAGCTTGAGGAACCCCTCGCTCGAATGACTCCAGGTCATCGTATCCCTGATTCCCTTAGTGGGCCCGAGGTGAGCTGCGCGAAGGGTCCCGCAAGCCACATGAAGAGGGGCTGATAGATCGAGTCCAGATCTGCCTAGCATCGAAATTGCCGAAACGCCTGCAGCGATTATGTACTTTTTTTCACAAATGTGGTAGGCTGTAAACGCGCAAGTACGCGCTCGGAGGCTGCACCATGGCAAAGCTGCTGCGGGCTCGCAGGATGGAGGAGTGCATCGGCTGCGGCTCCTGCATGCTCGCCTGCGCCCGCTCTCGATATCAGAGCCTATCGCTGAACAAGAGCGCCATCCGCATCCGCACGGCAGGCGGGTTCCGCTCATCTCTCATAGCCGACCTCTGCCTGGGGTGCGACGAGCCGGCCTGCGCCGCCGTATGCCCCGCGGGGGCACTGGAGCCCCGGCCGGGGGGAGGGGTGATAGTCAAGAAAGAGCGCTGCATCGGCTGCGGCCGTTGCACCGAGGCCTGCTCTGTCCGGGGGATCCATTACGACGAGGAGTTGGGCTACCCGGTCGTCTGCGCCCACTGCGGGATCTGCGCCCGTTTCTGCCCACACGGTTGCCTAGCGTTGGAGGATGTCGATGCGCCAGTACGTTGAGTTGGGAGTCCCCAGGATCCTGA
>JBMNNU010000363.1:0-3419 GCA_050942695.1 Chloroflexota bacterium | reverse complement strand
CACAAGCTAGTGCAAGAATAGCGGCCGAGTAGTCCCTCGTCAAGGGCGTGGGACCTCTGGTATCATCCTAATACAGATGATTAATAACACGACTACGCAAACAATCGAATACCCACTCCGGATCGGTAACATCTCCCTGGAGACACCTCTCCTGTTGGCGCCGATGACGGGGTTCACCGATCTGCCCTTCCGGATCACCATCCGGCGGCTGGGCGGGGTGGGATTGGCATATACCGAGATGGTCAACCCCCAGACGGTGCTGCAGGAGAGAAGCAAGCGCCGCCGGGATATGCTGGCCACATCGCCGGAGGATCGCCCCCTCGGCTATCAGATCTATGGGAAATCACCCCAGCAGATGGCCGAGACCGCGCGCTGTCTGGAGGGCTACGGTGCTGTACTGATAGACATCAATATGGGCTGCCCAATGCGGGAGATCGTCTCAGGCGGCGGGGGAGCAGCGCTCCTGAAGGACCCCCCGCTGGCTTTGAGCGTAGCGGAAGCGGTCGTCCGAGCTGTTTCTGTCCCCGTCACCGTAAAACTGCGATTGGGTTGGGACGACGAGTCCAGGGTTGCCGCCGACTTAGCCAGAGGTCTGGAGAGGGTCGGCATAGCCGCCATCACCGTCCACGGGCGAACCAGAGCACAGGGCTATGAGGGGGAGGTCAGCCTGGATGGGATACGGGAGGTGGTGGAGGCAGTTGATGGTATCCCGGTTATCGGCAACGGAGACGTAAACTCGCCTGAGGAGGCGCTCCGGATGCTCCGTGAGACTGGATGCCGGGGTATCATGGTGGGAAGAGGCGCCACCAAGAACCCTTGGTTGGTCCGCGACCTCGACCGTGCGCTACGTGGGCTGCCATCGCTGCCCAGGCCGACGTTGGCCGAAAGGTGGGAACTGCTCCGCGCCCAGTTCGAGAGGACGGTAGCCCACTATGGCGAGCAAAATGCCGCGGTGTTGTTCCGCAAGTGGTTCCCGGTGAGGGCGGAGCAGTTGGAGTTGAGCCGCGAGGCGCTGTTGAGGCTACTCAAGATCTCAGATCTCGATGAGATGCGCCGTGCGCTAACGCACCACGAGACTTTTTAGGAACCATTTCTACGGCATAGTGATTGCTCCCTTGGCGTATGGCGTAATCCGGTTTACCGGATGCTGGGAGCCGGTTGGCTTCAATTCAACGGCGAAGGGAGGCCTCCAGAGATGCTGGAAAGGCCAGAGCTGAGTGAAGTACCGCGAACAAATGTCGAAGATGCAAAAGCCAGTTTCGACCGAGGAGAGGCTGTCTTCGTCGACCTGCGAAGCCGCGAAGCCTACGAGCGCTCTCACATCCCCGGCGCGGTCTCCATACCCATCCAGGAGCTGTACATCCGCTACGGGGAGCTGCCTCGCGACCGGAAGATCATCTTCTATTGAACTTGACCTCGAGAACAGTACAGCGTCCGTGCGACGCAGTTGATGAACCGCCAGGGATACGGCAACGCCAGCTCTTTAGCGGGAGGCCTCCAACGGTGGCAATGGCGAGGATACCCGCTGGAGGGTAAGCAACCGGGAACCCGCCCCAAAGCGGCGTAAGAATTATCGATTGTCGCCGTCCATCCTGTCGGCGTAGACATGCATGGCCGATCTCATGAACTTCGCCAGGCCGGGCTTGACCTTGTCGTAGTTCTCGGTGAAGCGGCTATCCTCCACATACAGATCTCCTAGCCCCCGATAGACCTCCGCTGTGGGGGTGTAGAAGTGGTCTTTTATCTGATTGTAGTGGCGGCCGATCCACTTTTGGACCTCGGGATCAGCCGGGTCTCTATCCATGAGTGATGCCAGCGCCGTCGTGATCTCCTCGCTCTCCGCCCTGAAGGCGTCCCAATCCTCCTTGGTGTAGTGGGATACCCGCCGGTAGCTTTCGTCCACCACGCTTCCCCACCTTTCCCGAGCTTCCTTTCTATACTCCTCGATCTTGGACTTGTCGAACCCTTCGAACATCGCGTCTTTGCCCATGGGAATCCCCCTTTGTATAGCGTTTATCGTCCTATCGACAGACCGGATCAGCCTCGCAAGCCGATCCTGCTTCTCCAGCAATATCCGTCTGTGGGTTACCAGCGCCTCTCTCCTGTCGTAGCTCGGGCTGTCGATGATGGCCTTGATCTCTTGAAGGCTGAAGCCTAGCTCTCGAAAGAAAAGGACCTCCTGCAACCGCTCCAGATCCGCCTCCGAGTACAGCCGGTAGCCGGATGCGCTTACGGAGGCCGGCTTGAGCAGCCCTATCTGGTCGTAGTAGTGCAGTGCACGCACGCTGACGCCCGCCGCATCCGCTACCGCTTTAACTGTGTAGGCCATCTTTCACCTCCCGTTCGGTTTTATAAACTATAACGTAACGTGAGGGTCAAGCCCTAATCGCCCTGGCATTAGCCCGCGTTGTGCTCATGCCACTCTGGGAGCCGGATCTAGTAGGCGACATCCTGCCGGTCGGCACAGACGACGCGAAGGCAATGGCGAGGCGTATCGTGCAGGAGGAAGGCCTCTTCGCGGGGACAGTTTCCGAGGCGAACGTCGTTGCAGCGATTCGAGTAGCGGAGCGGCTGGGGCTAAAAGCCA
This sequence comes from Chloroflexota bacterium, assembly GCA_050942695.1. Taxonomy (GTDB): domain Bacteria; phylum Chloroflexota; class UBA6077; order UBA6077; family UBA6077; genus JBMNNU01. The sequence goes on along the minus strand of JBMNNU010000363.1, from coordinate 832 downwards.
AGATAGCCACGCTGATAGCCGACTCCGGCTTAAAGTACCTGAGCGTCGATTGGTCGATTGCGCTTAGCATTTGGTGTATAATGCTAAGCAAACGATAGAAAAAGGGGGTGGTCCAGATGGTCAGGGTCAAGGTGAGCAGTAAAAATCAGATCGCTATGCCATCAATGGTGAGAAGAAAACTGAACATACGACCGGGACCTCCGCCGTATCTCCGAGATCAAGATCTTACTACTTGAAGAATACCTCGATAGAGAGCTTTAACCATGATATGATGGCAATAGACCGCAGTGCTCAGCAGTATCTGGTTTGGAGTCAGTGTTCCAGTAGCCCTGACACCGAAATATCTTCATCTATATCCGACCAATGAATCCCTACTCCCCTCCCGATCAGTCGCCAATGGTTGCGCTGCTCGGGGCTGGCATCTCGTAACCTCGGAAACCACTCCAATGGAACACCAATCTCGCGCCCATCTGAGAGAATAACCCGAAGCATATCTCTATCGAATCGGACATCTATCGCTTGGACCGCTACTGGTCTAACCGCCGAAGTGCTCATTCCACTTCTCCTCAAATAGGTTTCGATGCTCTTCTACTAGCTCCCTCAGTTCTCGCAGCTCTACGGCACTGTTGCCTACTGATTTCGCAAGAGCACTGGATTCAACCAGAACTTCGCGTACTTGTCGCCTGTCTCGACATGGATATGCGGTGGCTCTTTTACTTCATTACTAAAAAAGAAGAAGCGATACCCGCGAACCCGCAACACAGTCGGCACAGCCGATTACCTCCCCACTACAAATGTCACCTGCCAGTCTACATGCATCGAGCGGATTATA
>JBMNNU010000028.1:0-18969 GCA_050942695.1 Chloroflexota bacterium | reverse complement strand
TTCTTGGCAAGGAGCACTCGATCCGCCTTTCCCATCACCCCACTTCGTCGGCCGGTCTCCACCAGCAGCCCCACTCCGGCATGGGCGGTCATCTCCTCCTCAAGACCACCCTCAAACCCGATCTCAATTCCCCTGGGTAGTGTCTTGCTCTTTTTCACGGCACTCATCCTCCCCAATCAGTGTACCGAGATTACCCAGAAGTCGCATCCCACAGAAACCAAGGCCTTTCCTTCTCACTATCCCACATCACCCACCAGGTGATGTACGGGGGGGGGAATCTGCGGATTAAGGATCTGTAACTGCTATTGACAATTCATTAGCTGTACAGTATATTCGCATTCGCTAATATGGATGCGATTGGGGGATAGTTGGACAACGTCAAGAATCTGGCCAGGATATTCAAGGCGCTCTCGGACGAGACCAGGCTTCGCCTGGTGCTGTTGCTTGCCAATCAGGGCACCGACGGCGCTTTATGCGTCGGGGCTCTGGCGAAGAGACTGGGTGTGACCCAGTCCGCCGTGTCCCAGCACCTAGCGGTGCTGAGGGCAGCGGGCCTGGTCATCGACGAGCGGAGAGGCTATTACGTCCACTATCGGGTTAACCGCGACCGCCTCGCCGAGTGGCAGCAGCGGATAAGCGAAACCCTGAGCAAAGCAGAAACCAAAGCGGCTTCCGGCTAGCTTTTTTACGGTCAACTATATTAGTGCTTATGCGATAACTAAAGTAAAACAGGGAGGAACTACAATGTGTGGCTCTTCAGAGAACTGCGAACTCGCCCACCACGGTGGACAGGCCTGCTGCAAAGAGGAGTGCAAAGACAAGCCTCAACCCGACAAGCGCAGCTACGGCAACTGCGGCTGCGGTAACCACCCAGCCGGAGGATGCTGCTGCAGTGACACCCCTTCCGACGATGTTCCGGGCGGGTCGGTAGCCGAAGAGTTCTAATAACAAATAGGAAGAAGCCTATTGAACAAGGCTATCGATGTCGTCGATCTGGTGCGCGACTTCGGCTAGTTTCGCGCTGTCTACAAGGTAACTTAGTCGCTTACAAACAAATCAGGAAAATAAATGGATAGTCTGGTAAAGACCAAATCAGAGGCAGCATCCGTTGGGCTGTTGGAAATGGCTGGCGTGCTACTCAAGGTGGGTTCCACCGGCTTCGGCGGGGCTATGCCGATGCTCGCTCTCTTACAGACGGAATATGTACAGAAACGGCGATGGGTCAGCCAGGAGGAATTCGACGAGGCGGTGGTGGTAGGGCAGATCATGCCCGGCCCTATTGCGGTAGATGCGATAACTCACATGGGCTACCGGCTGAGGGGATGGCCCGGCGCTATAGTCTCCTGGGTATCATTCATCCTTCCATCCTTTCTGCTTATGCTAGCCCTCACCCTCCTTTACGTGCAGTATGGGGGCATTCCACAGGTATCGGGCGTCCTCAAGGGGCTAGGCGCAGCGGTGGTCGCAGTCATCCTATCGGCCGCTTGGCGAATGGGTAAACCTCATCTGAAGGATATTCGCTCGGCCATTCTTATGGCGGCCGCTTTGTTGGCGCTGCTGTTGTTGCAGGTTAACGTCGTCCTTCTGGTTATTATGGCGGGACTGGCAGGGTTAGCTCTATTTCGGAAGCCATCGGACTTTCCGATGAGTAAGAAGAAGGCCGGCGTAAGGCCGATGAAGGGGGATGCCCGCTGATGTTGGAACTGATCCTAACCTTTCTGAAGATCGGGGCTTTCACCTTCGGCGGCGGCATGGTGATGATCCCCTTCATGGAGCAGGACGCCGTCAATACCTTTGGATGGCTAACACATCGGGAGTTCGTAGATGCCATAGCGATTGGACAGATCACGCCGGGCCCTATCGTCATATCTTCAGTATTCATCGGCTACAAGGTGGCGGGGATTCTGGGAGCCGTCCTGGCGATGGGGTCCATCTCACTCCCTACATTCTTTTACAGCATCGCCGCAGCTCACCAACTCCACCGACTGAAAGGTAACCTAAGGGTACGGGCCTTCCTGAGGGGTGTTGGGCCAGCGGTGGTGGGGATGATCCTGGCGGCAGGCTTCACGATCGCTCGGGCTTCGATAATAGATCTCTGGACGGGCATTTTAGCAGTTGCCTGCCTGATAGCTATCGTCAGATTCAAGATCGATGCTGCCCTGGTCATCGTAGCGGCCGGCTTCGCCGGTTACCTGCTGATGTAGTGGGTGGTCCACAGGAAGCTGATTTCTAAGCGTGCGGTTCGCAGTCGATCCCGGTAATCGAGGATATTGTCCTACATCGGTCCTGTCAGTGCGTCCACTCTATTACCGGGACCTTGCCTTCCAACTGCCTGGCTACCGCATCTCTTATGTTTTCGAAGTGAGGACATGGAAAGCCTATTGGGTTTCCCCTGCTGATGCATGAGGCGAAGACGATAGCTTCAGCGCCTCTATCTACCATCAGTTTCGCCCTGGCGACCGCTCGCTTACCTGGACAACCGCCGCAGGAGACGAACCCGACGATCTCAACTGGGCCAGTCTCTTGAAATGCCAGTTTTCCCTCCTTTGCTACCTTAAAATCGGTGTTGCCAGGGCAGATATCCTCCGTTTGTTGACATCGAATAATCCCAACTTTTTGCATTTGTTATCACGCCTCCCACTTATTCCAGTACCTTATGAATCACGTTTTCTCTGTATGGTGTTGGCCTTGTAGGCGTGCGCGGCCATATCCTGTCAGTGCCATTGCGGATAGAGCCTACCAACGGTAGTGCTATAATGCCACTGCCGATATTGAATAGAAGCTATTCAGTTGAGTTATAGCTATGAATCTGTATCGACTGAAGATCTTCCTGGCCGTCGCCCGGCGCCTATCGTACTCGCGCGCGGCGGAGGACCTCCTTATCAGCCAGCCCGCCGTCTCCCGGCACGTTGCAGCTCTGGAGAAGGAGCTTGGAGTCCAGCTTCTGGGACAGGCAGGTAACCGGGTCTTCCTCACGGAGACCGGCCGCACAGTATTCAGCTACGCCCAGAGGCTGTTCGATGTGGAGGAGGAGCTAGCCCAGGCGCTGGCAAAAGAAGCAAAGCTGGAAAGAGGCTTTTTGCGGATAGGGGCCTCTAGCACCCCCGGCGTCTACCTCCTACCGCCCATCGTCGCTGCCTTTCAGGAGTCGTATCCTGGGGTAGAGGTAAGTTTGCTCGTTGCCAACAGCCGCGAGGTAGAGACTCGAGTGCTGGCTGGTGAACTGGACCTGGGTTTCGTGGGCATGGGATTCCAGCCCGGCCTGCAGTCGATCCCCTACGTTCAAGACCGACTGGTGATCGTAGCCCCCTCTTCGCACCCATTAGCTTCCGACGGCATGATTACCCTGGACCAGTTGCAAACCGAGCGTTGGCTACTACGAGAAGCCGGCTCCGGCACCAGAAGGGTCCTGGAGGACGCCATGATCCGCCATGGGTTTCGCCCTAGAAGCACCATGGAGCTCGCCGGCTGCGAGGCGATCAAACGGGGAGTGATGGCGGGTTTGGGGGTCGCAGCCGTCTCAGGATATGGTGTGGAATGGGAGCTACGCCAAGGCCTATTGAAAGCCATCTCTGTGGAGGGGTTGCTGCTGGAAAGAGAGATCAGCATCGTTTCCCGCAAAGACGTCCGCCCCACCGCGGCAGCGCTCGCTTTCAACGCGCTGGCGCACAGGATGCGTCCGACTACCCCAGAAGCCGAGAGCGCGGCGCTAAAGCGACCGCGCTGAAAAGACGAAGCCTTGCGGGCTGGGGCGGTAGCCCCGAAGGGGCCTTGACTTTCCAGCTCTGCGGCTTCAGCCCAAGGCTCCCGGACGAGGCCTACCAGCTATGGGATGGTCCCCCTTTGCCCTAGAGAGCGCGCCCTGGCCTCGTTGTTGCTGCTTATAGAAGAGAAGGGGGACTGGAGAGAAGCTCAATGGGTGAGGAGAGGCGACTCGTTAGGCGGCTCGGCCTAGTACAGACGATAGCCATTGCCCTGGGGGCGATGATAGGTGCTGGCGTCTACGTTTCCATGGCCGAGGCAGCGGGTACGACTGGCGGATCTCTCGTGCTCGCGGTGCTCCTCGGCGCTGGCGTGGCCACCCTCAACGGCCTTAGCTCGGTGGAACTGGGCGTCTACGATCCGCGAGCAGGGGGCGCCTACCAGTTCGGACGCAGTCTCCTGGCGCCGATAGTTGGGTTTGCAGCGGGGTGGCTTTTCCTGTTGGCTGCCCTTGCTGCAGCAGCAACCTACGCCCTGACCTTCGGAGCCTATATCCAGCCCCTTCTGCCCGGTGTCCCTGCTAGGATCGTTGGCTTTGCGCTGATACTGGGAGCCATCACAGTCAACCTGATAGGTGTCCGTCTCTCCGCCCGTGCCAACGGGTTCCTGGTTGCCGCTAACCTGTTGATCCTGGTCGCCTTCGTCGCCATTGCGCTTCCGACATTCGATGTGAATCGCCTCCAACCCTTTCTTTCCGGCGGCGTCGGGGGGCTTCTGCAGGCCAGTGCGCTGCTGTTCTTCGCCTACACAGGCTACGCCAGGCCGGTAACCATTGCCGAGGAAGTCATCGATCCGCGATCTACTCTCCCACGCGCAGTGCCGACGGCTATCGGCGCCATCACAGTGCTGTATCTAGGAATAGCCCTCGCCGCTCTCGGAGTGATGGGGCCGGAGCGGTTCGGGGAATCCGGCGCCCCGCTACGTGCCGCCATGATCGCCAGCGGGAATCCCATCGGGCCGCTGCTCATCTCCGTTGGTGCGCTGATAGCAACTTCTACTGTGCTGCTGACGGAGATCTGGGGCCTTTCCCGCCTGTCCTTCGCAATGTCCCGAAACGGGGACCTCCCCGGTTGGTTGAGCCAACTCTCGAGTCGCGAGCGGATACCTCGAAATGCGGTCCTCTCGATCGGGGTGCTCCTCCTGGTAATGACGGCAACGATGGATTTGCGGCCGCTGTTGGAGGCAAGTAGTCTTGCCCTACTTGTCTACTATGGTGTCATGAGCGCCTCTGCGCTCAGGTTGCCACCGAACCAACGGCTCTATTCGCCCGCGGTGCCGACCGCCGGCATCATCGCTTCTGCTCTGGTTGCGTTTTCCCTGCCCTGGCAGACGCTGCTCATCGTCTTTGGGGCATTGATTGTTGGCCTCGCGTACTACACCGTTCGCAAATTACTTCGTTAGCATCATAGTCCAAATCTTGCAGCAGGGCCTAGGGGTCGATGAAGACAATGCCGATGTTAAGGAGAGATCGATGGCGATTCGAAGAGCAGCAGTCAAAATCGAAATCAGGCCGCTAGCCGAGGATGAGATTCCGATTCTCGAGCAGCAGCTACGCTCGGGTCCTGTAATCCGGCACCGGCAGCGATACCAACTGCAGGAAGAAGGCGAGGGATACTGTCTTGTCGCCTGGCACGATGGATCGCCTGTTGGCCATGGCGTAATCAATTGGAGCGGAGCTCCGGATGAGCCAATGGCATCCCAGCTTCTCGAATGCCCGGATATCGAAGACCTGTTCGTGCTGCCCGAATATCGCTCGCGGGGAATCGGCTCACAACTACTGGCAGCTCTAGAGGATCTGGCCAGGCGATTCGGCTATTCCAAGGTCGGCCTGGGTGTGGCTACAGATAACGTTCGAGCTTGGAAGTTGTATCTGCGGCAGGGCTATGCGGATTCAGGCTTTGGCGTGTACCCACACTACACCACATACGTCGATGACCAGGGCAGAACTCGCGCCCGCACCGAGAGCTGCGTCTACCTTATCAAGGAGCTAGCTTAGCTGAAACATCACAGCTAAAAAAAGCTGAGAAAAAAAGCTGGAATCGAAAAATTGGAGACATCTATTCACATCAATAGGGTAACTCATGGTATACTCTGCCACCGCAACCTGATGATGAACCTCTAACATTGATTTATCGAGGTGGATAATAGTGGCCGAGCGCGTAGTAGTAACCGGTATGGGAGCGGTGACTCCCGTTGGCAACGACGTAGAGAGCTCCTGGGCGAATCTCATCGCCGGCAGGTCCGGGATCGATACCATCAAAGCCTTCGACGCTTCGGCCTTCCCATCCAGAATCGCAGGCGAGGTGAAAAATTTCGACCCTGCGGCGGCTGTAGGCGCCAAAGAAGCCCGTAGGATGGATCGCTTCGTCCAATTGGCCATCGCGGCTGCGAAGGAGGCGGTCGCAGATGCGAAGCTTGTGATCGACAAATCCAACGCGGATAGGGTAGGTGTGCTGGTGGGCTCCGGGATTGGCGGGATTACCACCCTCATGGAGCAAGCCAGGGTTTTGGAAAGTCGTGGCCCTGAGCGAATAAGCCCCTTCCTGGTCCCGATGATGATCGTCGATATCGTTGCCGGCCAGGTTGCTATCCACACCGGCGCTAAAGGTCCCAATTTCGCTGTGGTCTCCGCTTGCGCCACCAGCGCCCACAGTATCGGTGAAGCATTCGAGATTATTCGACGGGGAGATGCCGACGCCGTCATCGCTGGAGGAAGCGAGGCTCCCATCATTCCTATAGGCCTGGGAGGCTTCACCTCTATGCGCGCTCTCTCATCTCGAAACGACGACCCGCAAGGAGCCAGTCGGCCATTCGACGCCGATCGCGACGGCTTCGTAATAGCGGAGGGCGCCGCAATACTGATCCTGGAGTCGCTATCCAAAGCTCTGGATCGTGGGGCCCGGATCTATGCAGAGTTGAAGGGTTATGGCGCAACGGGGGACGCTTATCATATTACAGCGCCTGCCGAGGGTGGCGAGGGGGCTATGAGAGCAATGAATATCGCTCTCCAGAAGGCCGGACTTACCCCTGAAGACATCGATTATATAAACGCCCACGGCACATCCACCCCTCTGAACGATAAGTTGGAGACTATGGCGATCCGAAACCTCTTTGGCCCGAGAGCTTACGACGTGGCCATCAGCTCTACCAAATCTATGACAGGCCATCTTCTCGGAGCAGCCGGAGCCGTAGAGGCTATGGCATGCGTCAAAGCCATCGTTCACTCCGTCATACCGCCGACCATCAACTATCAAACCCCCGATCCAGAGTGTGACCTGGATTACGTGCCGAACGTAGCGAGAGAGATGAAGGTACGAGCTGCGTTATCCAACTCTCTAGGATTCGGAGGACACAACGCCACGCTTGTCTTCTCGGAATTTGTCAAATAGCCACAAGGCAACAGGAAAGAGCTTTCAGCCATCAGCTTTCAGAACTCAGAACAGGGCTCAGCACTTAATTACGTGGATTTGGGGAAATGGTTGAGCAGGTCGACTGGATAACCAGCATCCAAACAATAATCGAGAAGATGCAGACCACCGGCGTCGCTCAGTTGGAGGTGCGCCGGGGGAAGCTGCGTATCATGTTACGCCGAAATCCTCATTCGACAATACCATCTGTTCTCACTGCTGGAACAGAGGTAACCGCCGGCCCGGAGCAAGCGGGGCTCTATCGGGTGGTCGCACCACTTACCGGTGTTTTCTATAGGGCCCCAAATCCCAACAGCAAACCTTTCGTCGATGTAGGAGACTGGCTCGAGCAGGACACGACGATAGGATTGATCGAAACGATGAAGGTGTTCAATGAGGTAACTGCTGACTGCCGAGGGCGCGTCGTCGCTTTCCTAGTAGAAGCTGGGACGTTGGTCCGTGCTGGAGACCCTCTTCTCGAAGTCGATTGCGAGACGGCCTCTGAATCGGGCGAGGTGATCCCGTGACGAAATATCTGGAAATCCTAAGGGCGGGGAGGGGCGACCCTGCCGGTAAATTCCTTGAAATTCCCCAAAAAGTACAGCACAAGCCGGAGAGCAGGTTCGTGGAGATCGCTGGGTGGGGGATGTACCTCCCGCTGCACGTTCTCAGCAATCATGCCCTGGAGAAGATGGTCGATACCACCGACGAGTGGATAAGAACGCGCAGTGGGATATGCGAGCGACGAATAGCAGCCCAGGAGGAGAGCACATCCACGATGGCCACCCAGGCGGCTCTGGCTGCTCTAGACAAAGCGGGAATCGACCCGAAAGACCTCGACCTGATAATCTTGGCAACAGCAACCCCCGACCATCCAGGAATACCAGCCACCGCCCCTGCGGTTCAGCAAGCTCTGGGAGCTGGCAACTGCGCAGCCTTCGATCTGGCTGCCGCCTGCTCTGGATTCGTATACGGTTTGGTCACCGCCAGCCAATTTATTCTCACCGGCGCCTACCGCAATATCCTCCTCATAGGTGCCGAAACACTGTCTAGAGTCGTCGACTGGACCGATCGAACCACTTGCGTCCTTTTCGGAGATGGAGCAGGAGCTGTTGTGCTTCGGGCAACCGACAAGGCGGGAGGGCTTCTAGCCTTCGATTTAGGCGCAGACGGAGCTGGGGCCGATCATCTAGTGATACCTGCTGGTGGCGCTCGAATGCCGGCCAACCATATTACGCTGGAACAACGACTCCACTATATAAAGATGAACGGGCGCGAGGTGTATAAGTTCGCATCGCGAATCCTGCCGATGGCTTTCAACAAGACGTTGGATAAAGCAGGAGTGAGGCCCGAAGATGTAGAGTTGCTGATACCCCACCAGGCGAACCTGAGGATTATCGAATCAGCCCGGAATAGTCTCCCGATCAAGGAAGACGCCGTCTACGTTAACGTCAACAGCTACGGCAACACATCTGCAGCTTCCATTCCCATAGCTCTCTGTGAAGCCATTGAACAGGGAAGATTACATCCGGGAGCCGTTCTGGCCATGGTAGCCTTTGGTTCCGGCCTTACCTGGGCATCAGCCCTCTGGCGCTGGCAGGGGCAGGACTAAACGGGCTCTCCTGGTAGTATTCTTCGAACCCTTGGGATCCGATCGAAATGCTCGTCGAAGGAGATGATCTCCGCCTGTCCGCTGTCCGTAACGTGGGCTGCTAATAGCGCATCCCCGAATTTGACACCGGTCTCGCCGTAGATAAGCAGCGCCCGGAGTAAAAATTCCTTTCGAGGGCTCTCGATCCCTTCTTGCAGGAGCAGTTGCATCAATGAATTAGAGATATCCTTCGGCGAGTGACGATAGAAAGACTGGAGAACCCAAGTCACCTCGGCAATAACGATTTCCTCCACTATGAGCGAAATCTTTCCATCAGCTACCGCGCTGAATACCAGAGAAGCTTTTTCAGCCATCCCTGGTGGATCGTTAACGAGATACCGGAGAACCACGTTGGAATCCACGTGCAATTTCCGAACAGCGACCATCAGACCTCACCGTTAGCTATAGCGCGTCCAACTTCAGCCCATATAGCATCTTCGCCAGGGTACGGTCGCGTGGCTCGAAGGCTTCCACGTAGCGATATCAGATCGGTCGTCTTCATAGGAATGATAACTGCCCGTTTTCCTTCAACAATGAAGGCAATACGATCGCGATCTTTGATCCCCAAAGCTTCTCTCACCTCTTTTGGAATTGTGACCTGGCCTTTCGACGTGACAGTAGCGACGGTCATATGCGCCTCCTAAACTGATAACCCAATCGGAATCCCATGTTATTATAGCATAGTCCTTACGAATTGAAGAATAGTAAGGAATTTTAGACCATATCCCTACTGCAGCAGCAATTCAAGGATATATGGGCCAAAGAGGAATAACCCTACCACTACGGAACCAAGAGCCGTTATCAAGACGGCTCCGGCAGCGACATCCTTGGCAATACCTATCAAAGGGTTGTGGTCCGGGCAGGTAGCGTCAGCGAGGGCTTCTATAGCCGTGTTGACCATTTCGGCGGACAGCACCAGGCTGATGATCACAGTTAAAATCGCCCATTCCGCAGGGGTGAGACCGACCCAAAGCCCCAATCCAACCGCCGCTAGGCCAATGGCCAATTGAATTCGAAAGCTCCTTTGGGTCTTAAATGTGTGGCAAATCCCCTCGTAAGCATATTGGAACGAGCGGGCAAGCGGACGGGCCATTAGTCACCAGCAATTAATGATCAGCGAATAGTCACAAGCGAACAGCTATCAGCCATCAGCCTTCAGAACCCAGCACTTAGAACAGGACTCAGGACGCAGGACCAGCACTCAGCACTCTGAACAAGACTCAGCACTCGATTCCCAGAACTCAGAACCCAGAACTCAGAACCCAGAACCGTCCTCAGGACACAGGACTCAGGACCTCGAAAGCCCCAGCTTTTGCAACACAGACTCTTCTTCCTGTCGCATGCGTTGAGCTTCGGCAGGTTCTTCATGGTCGTATCCCAACAGGTGCATAGCCCCATGAACTACCAGGAACCCCAGCTCTCGGTCCAGGGAATGCCCGAAGGATCGCGCCTGCTCTACAGCCCTATCGTAAGAGATCACAATGTCGCCCAGTGGAAGAGGCTCTCCGGGAGGCTGAGGGAAGCCTGTTCTCCTCTGCTCCGGGGATTCGTACTCTTGGAGAGGAAAGGATAACACATCCGTTGCTGTGTCGAGGCCTCGGTAGCGAAGATTGAGTTCCCTGATCCCTTCGTCGTCGGTGATTATCATACCAACCGACATCGGACCAGCGACTTTTCTCCCCGTCAACGCTGACTTTAATACCGACTCCAGAAAGGTTCTATCTACAACCCTATCCAGGGTGTCGATGATATCCCATTCCACCACTAGAGGCGGTGATCCCTCAGGCTTGTTGCTGTTGAGCATTGTCGGATTTCCCCTCGGGAAGCGCCTCCCTTTCGGGCTCTCCAGTAGTTATCGCAGTAGGAGGGTATTCGATACGCGGGTGGTACATCCCCATCAGAATGGCGATAAAGGCTTTGACGATCTCATCCATATCGCGCATGGTGAGATCGCATTCGTCCAACTGCCCCTCCGCTATTCTCTCGGCTACAACTTTACGCACCAGCGCCGCTACATTTTCCGCTGAGTGATCCTTGACCGAGCGCACCACCGCTTCCACCGAGTCTGCAAGCATCACGATAGCAACCTCTTTACTGCGCGGCCTCGGTCCAGGATAGCTGTACTGGGAGGCATCCACCTCGCCGTCTCCCTCCTGGGATGCGCGGCTGTAGAAGTAGGTCACCAGCCTGGTGCCGTGATGCTCGGTGATGAACTCCCGGATTCTCGGGGGGAGCTTGTACCTCTCTGCCAGCTCCAGCCCATCCTTCACATGTGAAGCTACGATCCTCGCACTGGTCTTGGGGTCCAGCGAATCGTGAACATTTTTCCCATCGAACTGGTTCTCTATGAAGAAATAGGGCCTTGCCAGCTTCCCGATATCGTGATAATAAGCCCCAACGCGCACCAACAAGGGATCCGCACCGACCCGTTCAGCCGCTCGCTCCGCCAGATTTCCCACCATTATGCTGTGGTGATAGGTACCGGGAGCCTCATTGAGCAGTCGCCGCAAAAGGGGTTGAGTGGGATCCGATAGCTCTAGCAACTGTAGGGTGGTCGTAATGCCAAATACGCGCCCTAGCAAGCTAAAAAAGCCCACCGTGAGCGACGATGATAGCAGGCCGTTGACCAGGCACAAGCCGGCCAACATTAGAGTGCCTGTCCAATCCTCGTTCTTCGACATTAGACGGGTAGATAGGACAACAGCAAAACTGCCCAGGGATACCAAGCCGCCGGCGACGAAATAGGAGTGAAGCCTCTCGCTGGAACGAACCCCCAGCGCCCCGACCACTGCTCCAACGGTGCCAATAATGCCAAGCTCCAGAGACTTACCCGCGACGGAGGCAACAAGCAGCGCAAGTAGAACGGTGACCACTATGGCCAACTGAGCGTCTAATAACGTTGCCAGCAGCATGGCTACCGCTGATATTGGGAAAATATATGTGTACAACGGCCGCCCAGGTAGAACGATCTTGGCAGCAGTCAGCGCAACCAGCATCACCAGCACTACCAGAATTAGCCTCTTCTCATGAGTCAGCAAAGAGGGCTCGAATACCCAAATATATCCAGCCACCAGGACAGTAACGACGATAGCCATCAGAGCCGCGGCTGAGACGTTTTGCCAATCTACAGAAGGATTTCGCAGCCCCAGCGCCTCCAACTTCTCGAGGTCGGTCGCCCGGACAACATCCCCTTCGCGAAGAATAGCCTCGCCTTCCTCTATAGTCCTGGTTACAGGGGCAACAGCCTCCCTGGCTTCCCTCTGAAGCCTCTCGGTCTCGGCAGGATTGGGGAAGTAGTTGACTCTCGCCATCCGCTCCACAAGCTCGGCTGCCAGATCCCTGTCCTGGTCCGAAGGTATGGCCACCAACCTTGCCAGCGCCTCTTGCTTGATTTGGCGCAGGCGCTCCGCTGTGACCTCATTGCTTAGAAGCTCGAAGAGCACCCGAGGGGTGTTAAGAGCCAGCACCTGCCACCGCGCCTCGTCCATACCCACAATTTGCGAAAGCTGCTCATCCGTCAACTCGAACTCGAGGGTGTTTCTGATAGCATCCTTCTTAGCTTCAGCGGTCATATTCGGGGTATTCCGAATTCCGCCGACGGTCTGAAGCGTTCCCGCTAATTTATTCCGCTGTTGAGGGGCAACGCTGGGATCGTAGCTGTATTGCTCCTGTACGCTGCTGGCTGCCCTCTCGCGCTCCGCTTTCGTCTCAATAGCAGATTCGTATTGAATCCGTTTCGGCGCCCGGATGTTGGTCTGCGCAACATCACCTTCGTGAAGCTGGTAGCTGCTGAGGCGAAGAGGAGCAGCCAGAGTGAAGGTGAGGCCTACCACCATAGCCAAGGTAAGCAGAATGAGCCGTGCGATATGTTGTTTGCTTAGAATGGGTCGGCCGCGACTAGTCGGATAATCCATCAACGCCACCGTCGCACCACCTTTTTAATACAGCTATATTTCTTAACCTATTCATCGATTATAGGAACACGATTTCGTTAATGTCAACGATTGCCGCTGGCTGTAATGCTATCATCGTTCGTCCGCTCTGCTTCTAGGAGGTTTTGCACAGCTATCGCAAGCTTTACCAGTAATCTATTAATATAACAAAAAAGGGGCTGGCAGATTTCCAGCCCCACCTATTTTTCTAATTGTTAAGCTACTGCACCGTTGCTCTTAGACAACGCATATTCCAAGCGGCTAATCAACTCCGCCGGGTCAAAAGGTTTGGTCATAAAGCAATCTATACCCTCGTTGGCGATATCCTCCACCTCTTCAAAAGCGAAAGCTGTGGCAACGATCAACGGGATCCGACTCCAGCGGGGATCGCGTCTGATAAGCTTCAGTAGTCGGAAACCCGACATATTAGGGAGATTCAAATCGAGTACCATGGCGTCGGGGGTTTTTACTTCCAAAGCTTCGAAGGCTTCCACGCCATCTCGAGCTGGGATCACGTTATATCCAGACTGCTCCAGATTGAAGCATATTATGTCGAGCATCTCGGGCTCATCTTCCACTACCACAACCCTTGGTCCCATAGCCGCCTCCAAGCGCTCCAAAAAAATCTATTTGACCTGTCCCCGCGTTGCGATCAAACGCCTCCTCTTTTCGGCTAGCATCTTCCGGTGCTGCTGCCTGAGATGGGGATCGAAGACGTGGAGATTAATCTTAACTGCTGCCACCAGATCTTGAGGGTAAAAAGGTTTGGTCATATATTCTACGGCTCCCGTCTCCAGCCCTCTCAATACATCTTCGTCGCTGACACGAGCCGTAAGCATGATCACAGGAATACCGGAAAGGTCGGGATTCGACTCGATCCGCTCGAGGACATCCCAACCGTCCATCTCGGGCATGAGTATGTCCAAGATGACGAGGTCGGGTCTCTCTTCTTTGATTTTTTCCAATGCCTCTTCTCCATCGTAGGCGCCGATCACCGTATAGCCATGCCCTTCCAGATTGGCTCTGGCAATGTCTACGATACCTGGTTCATCGTCTACAACGAGAATCCGGTTCTTGCTCATAGGTAGCCCTCCCTTTCGAACCCTAAGAGGTCGGCTGAGTATTTGAGCTTGTCGACTGGCGCGGTTGAGTTAGAGGCAGCTCAAACGCGAAAGTGCTGCCTTCACCAAGCACGCTCTCTGCCCATATACGACCACCGTGGGCTTCGATTATGTTTCGGCAAATATATAGTCCAAGGCCACTGCCAGGCGTCCTTTTGCTGTAGCCGCCTTCCACACGATAGAACTTGTCGAAGACTTTCGGGAGGTGGTGGGTAGCTATCCCGATACCCTGGTCAACCACTTTGGTTGTTACTGTTGTTGGTTTGATCTCTAGTTTTACCTTTATCAGTTTTCCGATCGGTGAATACTTGATGGCGTTGCCAAGAAGATTATCCATCACCAGTTCCAGTTGAACTCGGTCCCCTTCTACCTTCACCTGCCGTTTGGGAAGATCCAACAGTATCTCTCTCCCTTTTGCCGTCACCCTGACGGTAGATACGGCAACCGAGATCAGTTGTGTGAGATCGACCTGCTGCGTAGACAAACGCAACAAGCCCGATTCAATTCTCGAGACGCTCAACAGGTTTTCTACCAACCTAGCAAGACGGTCTGCAGCCCCATCTATCCCCATTAAGAAGCGTTGCACCGTCGGCTGATCTAATGAAAGCTGAGGGTTGAGCAGCGTTGACGCGTAGCCTTTGATCAAGCCCAACGGCGTACGGAGTTCGTGGGAAACCATAGAAACGAACTCCGATTTCATTCGTTCGACCTCGCGAAGCTTGCTGATATCTCTGGCTATGACGACTCCCAGCCCTCCCCCCCGGCCTGTAGAGCGGACAAAGGAGTAGCTGGCAGCAACATCCCTCTCACAGCTATCCTTGGTCGTAATGACAGTTTCAAAATATGGCACCGGTTCTCGCTTCTCGATTGCCTCCTCGAGGGTTGGACCAACCGATGTGCTACCTCTTCCAGGTGTATTGGAGGATACCAGCACTTCATCGCATCTCCGCCCTACCATCTCATCCGCTCGCCATCCGGTGAGGGCCTCGGCGGCTGGGTTAACCCGAGTAACTCGGTTATCCATATCCATGATCACGATGGCATCGGATGTGTTGCTGATAATAGCCTCCAACTCATCTCTCTCGCGGTCGACGCTCTGGTAGAGAATGGCGTTCTGGACAATCACGGCAGCATTAGCCGCCAGGATTGTAAGCAAGCGGATATCGTTTTCGTTGAACCCATCCGGCCTGCCGCTCACCAACACCGCCCCAACCCTCCGATCCTGCGCCCTCATAGGGGCAAGTATCGAGGGCTGCCGATTCCATAGACCGCTGCAAGATACTGTCTCACCATCCACAGATTGAATGGGGCACAATGCCTCCTGCTGAGGTGCTGCTTTTTTGCCAACCGATAGCCGAATTCCGGAGAGCTCCTCTGGGTCGAAGCCGAATGCAGGTTGCTGGGGGATCAACTCTCCATCTTCGCCAACCAGCAGGATAACGCAGCTTTCAGCCTGCAGGAGCTGCGCTATCGATTTAGTTAGCTCTCGATAGGTGTCGTCCAGGTTGGTCAGCGTTGCCACACTCTGCGATACTCCGGCCAAGCCGGTCAACTCCCTGACACGCTCCTGAAGCGATTTGAACAGTTGAGCATTGCGGATTGCAATCGCTGCCTGGTGGGCGAAGGAGGAAAGCAGTTCCACATCGGCTGGGGAAAACTGCCCAAGACGACTCCCAAAAACGGATAGAACACCTATCACTTTACCCTGCAACGTCAAAGGGACTCCCAGGTAGGAGCGTAGGTCTTCAAATCCCAGATCCTGCATCCAGGGAGGGCGCTCCACCAGAGAGATATCGGGGATCAGGTTGGGTACGCCTTCCTTCACCACCTGCCAACTCATCCCTCTTCCGGCGGGGGTCGACTCCATCTGGCCTTCTTGAAATGGCAAACCCTTCCAGGCCTTGTACACGAGGTCGCCGCTGGATTCTTCCAACAGCAGGATCGCACACCCTTTAGCCCTCACCATATCTGCTGCCAGATCAACGATAATCTGGAGCGTCTGGTGGGGGTCGAGTCCTGTAGCTAAAGCATCCCCCACCCTATGGAAAAAGGCCAACATCTCTTTGCTCTTCTTCTGTGTTTCCTGGTACAGCCTGGCGTTCTCGAATTCGATGGCCGCTTCGTTTGCAAAGATATCCAGGAGACGCAGATCATCCTCTGTGAACTGGTTAAGCCCAAGCCTGGAGAGTGTAATTACCCCAATCACGCGCCCCTCAAAGTTGATCGGCGCGGCAATCATCGACTCATCAAGGATTGGTGTACCGGGAACATGGTAAGAACGGGGGTCTCTTTCTACATCGCCCACTATCAACGGAGTCCCGTTAGCAGCCACGTATCCCGTCAGCCCCTGGCCCACCTCCAGCCTCAAGTTCTCCACCTTTTCGACCCAATAATCCCGAATGGAGCTCACGACAGCCAGGGGTACCAGTTCGTTGGTGTCTTCCTGCAACACGAAGACCCGACAGTTGTCGTAGCGAAGAAGATTCCTCAACTCGTCGGCAATTATGTTTGCGATGGACGAAACGCTCCGCGAGCGGCTGAGTTTGGACATAATGGCCTGGAGTCTCTCTAGTTGGCTGCTCCAGTCCTCCACCTCACGGTACAACCTGGCGTTTTGAATGGCGATGGCCGCTTGGTTGGCGATCGCCATGGCAGTTTCTATCTCGGCTCGCGAGTAGCGATGGTGAAACCGGACGTGATTGATGAAGAGAGTGCCTTGAATCTGCCCCTTGGCGATGACCGGCAGCACCAAGAAGGTTTTATCACCGAAGAACTGAACCGCGTTCTTGTCGGTGCGAGGATCGTTGAGAGCATCGGATACCAAAACCGGCTTCTCGGTGCGGATGGCTTCCTTGGATAGCGGTTCTGCGTCCAACGATAGGGGGCGTTGCTTCCAAACCCGGACGAAATCAGCCGGCATTCCAGCCATGGCCGATGGCAACAGGGTAGTACCATCTTTACTGAGCAGCCAGAGCCCGCACCTGTCCGCTCCAACCAATTTGGCAGTCCGCTCGGTAACCAGCGAGAGCACCTCCTCAAGCTGAAGGGTAGAGCCAGCGGTTCGCGCCACCTCTAGCAGAGCCATAGCTGCCTGTTCTCTACGACGCTGGCTATGGATCACTCTCAATCCGGCTGAGATCGCCCTAGCCACACCCCTCACAAGGGCGGCATGGCTATCGAGAGCCGCCTCCGCGGCGTTGCCAGCTACTATCAGCGCCCCCAGGTCCTCCCCATCGAGCGGAATCGCGCAAATCATCACCGGTATCGGTTTCCCTTTACCTGCGATCGCTATCTCCAGCCGAACAGGTGAGCAGTTCGTATCGATTCTCACAGTTGGGTGTTGGCTCGCTTGCCGAGCTATCTCGGCGAGAGTATCGCTCCATCCCTGTTGGGCAGCTATTCCTGTCAACGCACACAATACGGCTACACGGTCTCTATCCTTGGGGTCCACCATCAGGGCTGATGGAAGCGCCACCGCAACGGGGCTTCCATCCAGCGCCTCTGCCAAGCTGAGGACCAGGGGCGAAGCGATTTCAGCGACGTCGTACGGTACAGGCGGCGAGCCGGGGGGCTGATGAACTTCGAGCACCTCATCCAACTTATTCAAATTCAAATCATCCGCCTCACCGATACTTCCATCAATAGTTAGGCTTTGAAGCGGCTCAGACCCGCCACGAGACATATCCCCTCCTGACAAACGGTTTGTCAACAGCTTCGGGAATCGTTCACTACAATCGCCTGGAAAAGGGTATATGGAGGTTTGACCTTACTACGTAGTAGCTACCCTGCTCGTCGCATGAAACGTACCAGGAATTTCTTGTTCCGGCATGGTTCACACAAACAGTCAGATCGTGTAACAGTCCAATGCTGTAGCGTCGGGCCTTGTGCCCGACGTGGTACCTCGTCGGGGACGAGCCCCGACACTACATTGTGACTCGTGCCGTGAACCATGCCCTTGTTCCGCTGATCGAGCGACCAGAAGAATTGGCGGAGATTTGTGAATTTCTCTCGGGTATGGTAGGAAAAAGGTGGTTGATGTACGAATCTTGCATGAGCTAATTTGCGGGATCATAATTGATGATAAAGCAGGCCGGCTTCTCTTAGGAGGAACCAGCCGATCGGTTTTCCACAGTGAGGAGGTACTGGTGAAGAAGGTGCTGGTTATCGGAGGGGCAGGGTTCATAGGTTCGCATCTTGTAGATGCGCTGGTTGACCGAAACCTTCGTGTCAGCGTATTAGATAAACTTGACCAGCAGGTGCACGGTACTAATCGAGAGCCGCCGGCCTATATGAACCCCAGGGCCCAGCTCATCATAGGGGACGTTAGAGACCGCGAGCTACTCATGAGCGCAATGGACGGCGCACAAGTTGTATTCCATTTAGCAGCGGCGGTCGGTGTAGGCCAGTCTATGTACGAAATCGAGAGATATGTCTCAGCCAACTCTCAGGGTACGGCCGTGCTGTTGGATGTTTTAGCCAACCAGCCCCACAACGTTCAGAAGCTGATAGTGGCCTCATCCATGTCCATTTACGGCGAAGGCAGCTACCGCTGCCTGAAATGCGGCTCTATCGAAGCTACGATACGAAGTGAGGCGCAGTTGCAGGACTCCCTCTGGGAACCACTCTGCTCCCATTGCCACGATATGTTGGAACCGATTCCAACACCAGAAACCAAATCGCTTCAGCCCACCTCTATCTACGCAATTACGAAGAAGGACCAGGACGAGATGGCTCTCTGCGTTGGGAAAGCCTACGGTATCCCGACGGTAGCCCTTCGTTTCTTCAACGTGTACGGGCCGCGCCAAGCCCTTTCCAACCCTTACACTGGCGCCGCAGCGATCTTTTCGTCCCGAGCGATGAACAACAGACCTCCTCTTGTTTTTGAAGACGGCCTTCAGATGCGTGACTTTGTCCACGTCAGCGATATCGTTCAGGCAAATTTGATAGCTATGGACAACGAGTCCGCCAATTACCAGGTTTTCAACGTTGGCACAGGTAGGGCCCTCAGCATCCTGGAGATAGCCAGCATCATCTGCGAAAAACTCGGCCCTCCAGGCCTAAAGCCGGAGGTAACCTACAGGTACCGTAAGGGGGAC
>JBMNNU010000362.1:0-3431 GCA_050942695.1 Chloroflexota bacterium | reverse complement strand
ACTCCTGGGCAAGGTCTTCTGCCTCCTGGGGATCGCCGGACATGCGATAGCAGAGGCTGTAGACGGTTCCCTGGTGGCGTTGGATTAGGTGATAGAAGGCGTCCTGGTTTCCCTTCTTGATCTGCTCCAGCAGCAGCGCGTCGTCGGGGTGCAACACCATCCTCCTGCTCGGATCAGCCGCTCAGGTCGTTATCCCTGTCTCACAATATACTACGTGTGGGCAAGGCAAAAACTTGCAGCCTTTTTCGATACCCCATTTTGCACCTTACTGATCGCTGCAGGGGTCGCTAAACCGCTAGATGCATCTCGCGGCATGGAGCGGACTTCCGAGACGCCATGGGATCATGAGACCATCTCTCACCTACCCTCTTTCGCGTCTTTCGTGCAATTTCGCGCCTTTCGTGCTCCAAACGCCACGTTCCAGTCGGCATGTCCCATATCAATTTTATTATCATTAGACTATTAATCATGCATTGG
Source organism: Chloroflexota bacterium (assembly GCA_050942695.1). Lineage (GTDB taxonomy): Bacteria > Chloroflexota > UBA6077 > UBA6077 > UBA6077 > JBMNNU01. Next base: position 2,954 of record JBMNNU010000362.1, on the reverse strand, counting down.
ACTTATGAAACCTGGCGTAGTATCCTGTTGGTGAAAACAAACGAAGGTGGAAAGAAGATGACATCAGATATTACGATCCTCTGGGTTGTGGTGATGATCGGCGCCATGATGCAGGGGATGACGGGGCTCGGCTTCGCCCTGGTTAGTGTGCCCGTCCTGCTGCTGTTCATGGATGCCCGAACGGTGATCGTCACCACGCTCATTCTCACCAGCCTGCTGAACGCCCTGATACTGCTTCAAACCAGAAAGCAGATGTCCTGGAAGGACGCTGCACCGATAACTATCGGCTCCATCCTTGGTGTGCCGTTTGGAAGCTACCTGCTGATGGCCCTCAACCCAGAAGCGCTCAAGGCGATCGTTGCGATGCTAGCTATCCTATTCTCAATTCCGCTGCTGATGGGCTTCCGAAGGAAAATCCAGCATCAGCAGGCAGCCTGTATGGTTACCGGGGCGGTTAGCGGGGCGCTACAGAGCTGCACAAGCATGGGATCGCCTCCGGTTGCGCTGTTCCTGGCCAACCAGGGTTTCTCCAAGGATAGCTTCCGAGGCACTCTGGTGCTCAGGTCGATGGCCGCCAGCACCCTATCGGTGGTGGCGCTGATGCCCACGGGGTTGCTGAACTCTAACGTTGCCCTGTTAGCGCTGATGATGGCCCCCGCAGTGTTGATGGGCTTCGCCGTAGGCTCGTTGCTGGTGAAGGCCGTCCCTCAGCGCCTCTTCAAGAAGCTGGCAATCCTGTCCATCGCAAGCACCGCTACGCTGAGCCTAATCAGCACCCTCATTTGAATCCATCCTGCACCGCCGGGGGTTTTCCCCCCGCCGTTGCAGCGAAGGATAGCCCAAAAACCTCCAGACCCCCTTTTTCCCACACCCACACCCTGCTACAATCCCCTCAACCACTTGTATTACGGGGTTTATGCGGTTAGGGGCGACAGGCTGTCTGAGTGTAGTCCTGAGTGCTGAGAGCTGATGCACCAGGGTGCCGGAGCTTACGATCCGAGCGGCCGGACGTCTCGCCGCAAAACAACTGCCATTCGACCTAGAGTCAACTGAGAGATGCGCATACAGCTTCCAGATCTGCTCAAAGCGCCGGAGGGCCAACTGCTGGCGAAAAAGAGCGCCCGCATCGCCCCAAGAGAGCTGGCCAACCTGCTAATAGGCTTCGCCAATGCCGATGGTGGCATCTTGCTACTTGGCGTGGAAGATGGCGCCATCGAGGGATTTAGCAGCTTCCAGGGCAAGGTCGAATCGTTGCTGCCCTCCGCCCTGAGCCTCTGTAACCCCGCGGTGCGGGTGCAGCCCCGCTGGATAGCCTGCACCAACCGACGAGGCCAGGAAGATCGGCTGCTCGCCCTAGAGGTGCAGCCGGGCGAGAGGGTTCACGCCAACACACGGGACGAAGTGTACCTGCGGGAGGGGGATCGGACCAGGAAGCTGGGCTTCGAGGAGCGGCTGCAGCTCGTGTACGACCGAGGGGAGGCCTCCTACGAGCTGACCGAGGTGGAGCAGGCGAGCCTGGACGATCTGGACGCCGACCTGCTGAGTCAGTACGCCGACAGGCTGGGCACATCCCTCGAGCCGAAGGAGCTGATGTTGGCGAGGGGGCTCGCCCGCAAACTGGACGGCGAATTGCGAATCAACTGCGCTGGGGTGCTGCTGTTTGCCGAGTATCCGGCGGCGTTCCTTCCCCGACCCGGCGTGCGGCTGCTGCGTTACGAGGGCACCTCGACCCAGACAGGTCCACGGATGAACCTGGTGAAGGACGTAACCCTGGAGCTGCCTCTGCCCCGGCTGATCGAGGAGGCCCAGCGAGCTATCGGCTCCCAACTGCGAGATTTCACCCGGCTCGGCCCCAGAGGGCTGTTCGAGACGGTGCCCGAGTATCCCCCTTTCGCCTGGCAGGAGGCGCTCGTGAACGCAGTATGCCACCGGGCCTACAGCATCACCGGCAGCCAGGTTGAGGTGCGGCTGTTCGACGACCGGATGGAGGTGGAAAGCCCGGGTCGGCTACCGGGGTTGGTGAGGCTGAACAACCTCCGGCAAGCGCACTACTCCCGGAACCCCCGAATCGCTCGCGTCCTGACCGAGTTCGGCTTCGTTCGGGAGTTGGGAGAGGGGATCGACCGTATGATCGACGAGATGTCCGCCTTCGGGCTGCAGGAGCCGGAATTCCAGGAGATGGGCTACTCCGTGGTGGTCACCCTGCGCAACAACGCCGCTGCCCGCCAGAAGACGACTACTGCCCCATCGCCAAAACAGGAGCGTGTGCAACCGCAGCCGCCTTCCCGTTTGAACGAGCGCCAGAAGAGGGCGCTGGAGTATATGAAGCTCACCGGGGAGATCACCGCCCAGCAGTATGTTGAGCTGAATCCGGACATCGATATTCGGACAGCCCGCCGCGACCTGTCCCAATTAGTGGACACGGGGCACCTGATCAGCCTCGGGAGCACCAAGAGCCGCAGCTACCTCCTCAGGGACTTCGGAGAAACCGGCAAAAAAGGACAATAGCCAGGATAAAGCAAGATAACGGACATCCTACCCCTTGCGTCTTGTACCCTATACCTTCTGCCTTGCCACTTTCACCCTGCCTCCATCCTAGCAAGTCGATGTCCGGATTCTGTCCGGATTCTGTCCGGATTCACTCTGGCCTGAGAGAATCGCTTTGACCCTTCCAAATTTACGAGAAACCGCAACTTCAAATCGGGTTGAGCCCTTTCTAAAGTGATGGCTTTTCATACCGCTGCATTGCAGTTACAATGGTAGTGGGCATCGAGGCCTGCATTCTTTCTGTGCATCCTAGGATGCCCCTAAACGCCAGTACAGCGTCGTAGTGGGGTTTGGATCGAAGGAGAACAGAGTTAGTCCGCTCTCGTGCGGGTCAACGCAACGCCCCATCATTACAAGGAGGAGAAAATGGAAAGGACAGAGGCGTTGAAGGCTCTGGAAACAGCGAT
>JBMNNU010000361.1:0-3435 GCA_050942695.1 Chloroflexota bacterium | reverse complement strand
CGGGGGTATTGCGGATTCCGCTGGCCAGTGAGGGGAATCATACGGTGCTTTTGAATGGCGAGGATAGCCAGATGCCGGTGATAACCGAGCTTTCTGTTCTAGGCTTCTATCCATGGGTTGAGCTGGATAACTATTCTCCGGGGCCAGAGCAGAATGTTGGCTTTGCGGGAATCGATTTTGCTCCGGGCGAGGTGGTGTATGTCTTTCTGAACAGCACAGCGGCCGGCCCTGTTATGGTGGTCCAGGCTGGGGAGGACGGGACCTTCAAGGCCCCGGGCGCCTTGAAGCTTTCACCAGGAATCCAGGGTGAGCATAAGTTGATTTTCGTGGGATCTCAGAGCCAGGTCAATGTTGAGACCGATTTCACGATTCAACCCTATCCCGGCGCCCTGGAACTAACACTCTATGCGGGACCACCGGGATCTGAGGTAGCTTTCATTGGCAACGGTTTCGCGTCCGGTGAGGAGGTCCACGCCTACATTGGGGAGCCGGGCAGCGGGCAGCAGGTAGCCACCTTCACGGCTGACGAGAAGGGGACCTTCCATGGGGCAGGGGCTTTTCGGGTGCCCCGGGACGTTCAGGCCGATGATCTCACCTTGAGTGTGGCGGGGCAGGTGAGCGGTGTACAGGCTAGCGTCGTTTTCAGCGTGATTCCCCTCAGTCCCTGGCTCGAAGCGAAACAGGATCGGTCGGGACGCATCGTAGTCGTTGGGCACGGTTTTGCCGCGGGAGAAGAGGTGGAGATGGTTGTAGGAAAGGATGAAGCTCCTACCGCTGCGGCGACGGCTGATAGAAGCGGTAACGTGCAGTTCGAGCCTCAACAACTGCCCGAGGGGATTGACGGGGCGATCCTTCTCCAGCTTAAGGGGCGCGATAGCGGCGGACAGGCACAGTTCGAATACTATGCGAGCCCACCGCCGGAAGGTGGCGAGCAGCCTGGGAATCAGGAAACGGGAGGGCTGGAGTTTGAACTGGAACAGGTTTCGCCAGATGCGACCCCTGCGGCGAGTCCAACAGCGCCTTGAGCCGGGGGAGGTGGGAGCTAATGCGAGAGCGGTACCTCCGCGCCATCCTGTTCGCTGCCTTCGCCACTCTCGGGTTAATGGTGGGCGGTTTCATAATGGGATACGGCACTGCTCTCCTGAGTGCGCCTCCACAGGCGCCTCTCGTGTTGCCAACCCTGGCTCCGACGCCTCAGCCAACGTCGGTCGATTCGGCCGGCACCGAGCCCTTAGGGGCAGGTGGTTCCGAACCCGCTCACGGCGTAGACGCAACTCCCGGACTGATCGCACCCGACCCAGCCCCAACTTCCAACGTTACGCCTTCAGTTGGGGGACTCGAGCTATCGTTGGAGACCGTCGACGTCAACAGCGACCAAGGCGGGATCGAGATAGTGATCCACCTACACAACAGGACGGGCAGGGAAGTCTATCTATCCTTCGGGCCTGAAAACGACCTGACGTTGACAGATGATGACGGGAGGCGCTATCCCCTTCGGTGGGCGGAGTATGATGGGATAGTACGGGTTCCGGCCTACGGAAGCCTCCGTTTGGTTAGGGCCTTTTTCGATGGGCTCCCCAGCGAGAGAGCGGAGTATCTCACTATCAAAGTGAAGCACCCTCCCCAACTGCCGGAGAGCAGTTGGGATGTGCCGCTTAACCCGTAGGTTGAAGCAGGGTCGCCGCCCTCTACGGTTTGGGGGTTGGGTTAAATGGCCTCGATAGTGGATGGCGGCTTCCTGGTGATGTTATAGGTGACGCTTACCACACCCGGCAACTGTATGATCCTCTCAGAGAGCCTTTCAAGAGTCTCATACGGTACCCTAGTCGGTGTGGCGGTTCTGGCATCCTGGCTATCCCAGCAGCGCACCTCGATCTGGAAGCCATAATCTCGCCTGCCGTTGCGCATACCGGTTACCCTATCTTCGTGCAGGATGGCCAGGTACTGGAAGGCTCCGGTGCTGGCAAGTTCTTCCTCTACGACCGCCGTAGCTGCGCGCACGATCTCCACACGTTCCGGCGTTACCTCCCCAATCACCCTGGCGGCGAGAGCCGGACCTGGGAAAGGTGGGCGATGGGTAATTTCCTCTGGCAAACCCAGGCTGCTTGCCACTGCGCGGACACCAGGCTTTCGCAGTTGGATTAGCGGCTCGATTACCTTGTAGCCGTATATCTCCTCGGTATCGATACCTAATTGGGTCAGAATGTTGTGCTGGCGCTTGACTCCGGCCACTGTCTCTTCCACATCGGTGAGAATGGTGCCCTGGAGTAGGTGGCGGGCGCCGCTTTCTTTCACCAGCCTGCCGAAGACCGTTTTGTAGAAGGTCTGGGTTATAGCCTCCCTTTTCGCCTCGGGGTCGGTGACGCCTCTTAGGGCTTCGAAAAACTGCTCTCGGGCGTCGATGATCTTAACCGGCACACCCAAGCCTTCGAATATGGAAACGACCCTCTCCGCCTCTCCCTGGCGCATGATCCCGTTCTCTACGAAGATGGTGAGCAGCCTGTCGCCAAGGGCTTTGTGGCCTAACATCGTCACTGCGGAGGAGTCCACCCCGCCGGAGAGCGCGTTTATTGCCAGGCCATCGCCCACGGCTTCGGATATAGCTTTTACCTGCTGAGCGATGAACTCGGCTGGGTTCAGCGCCTCGAATTTTATTTCTTCAATACTCACGTCGTTGCTTTCCCCCTCATGTCACGCGTAACAATGTGGCGTCGGAACTCGTGCCATTCGCGGGAAGTATAGCACGAAGGCGCGAGAGTTGGCGGAAAAAAGGAGGGCATGAATCAGGGGGCTCGCCGCCAGCGAGCCCACTGATCCTTTACAGCTACAGTTTGGGCTCGGTGCCCCAGATAAGGCGGTCGCCCAAGTAGGCAGTGATTCTCTCCCAATCCTGCTCCTTGCCGGAGTCAGAGAAGCTGTAGTCGTTCTCCTGATCGTATTTCGACCAGTCGTTCTTGTGAATCCTGGCCACGACCATGATCGACGCCTCTGGTTTCAGCTCTTCGTCGCCAAATTTGAGGCTCAAGTAATCCAGATCGGGCTTAACCTTCACGAAGCTGCTCTTGATCTTGTCGCCTCCAACGCTGGCCCAATCTACGTCAAGCTGGTGCTGTTGGTCGGACTCACAGTCGGGATTGAACCAGTAACGGACTTCCAGCTCATTTAGCTTGACCGGGCAGGTACCGTTGTTGACCACCTTTATCTGCAGGGATGGGTTGTTAGTGGCTGGGTCGGTGTTGCCGGCTTTGTAGAGAACCTTTACTCTCGGCGCGTCGCCAGAGGGTTTCTCAGCTTTCCGGCCTTCAGGGATCGGAGGAGCGCCCTCCTCTATGGGAGCCGTCTCGACGTAGCCAGCAGGCTTTACGCTTTTATCGATCTGGCTAGGATTTGCCACCCGCATCTTAGGCGATAGGAATTTGGATAGGAATTCCATTT
>JBMNNU010000360.1:0-3441 GCA_050942695.1 Chloroflexota bacterium | reverse complement strand
CTCGCTGGCCAGGGAGCGACAGATCGATACCGTCTACGTGCCGGCCGAGGACGCTCGCGAAGCAGCCTTAGTGGAGGGGCTGAAAGTCATCCCGGTGGATAGCCTGGGAGGGCTCGTCTCACACCTACGTGACGAGATGCCTATCGAGCCTATAGTCTACCAGGAGGGCTGGGAGGCGAAGGTCCCTGCCGACCTTTCGCGCGATATGGCACACGTGCGGGGCCAGGAGCACGCCAAGCGGGCGCTGGAGGTGGCTGCAAGTGGTGGGCACAACATTCTGATGGCTGGGCCTCCTGGCTCCGGGAAAACGCTCCTTGCCCGCACTATGCCCACCATCCTGCCAGCCATGACGGTGGATGAGATGCTGGAGGTCACCAAGATCTACTCCGTCACCGGCCGCCTACCCAGGGAGATGCCGTTGGTCCGCGAGCGCCCCTTCCGCGCCCCGCACCACACTATCTCCTACGCCGGCCTCATAGGGGGCGGCAAGTGGCCCCATCCGGGTGAGATCTCGCTGGCCCACCGGGGCGTCCTCTTCCTGGATGAGTTCCCGGAGTTCGGCCAGGCCACGCTGGAGCTGCTCCGCCAGCCTCTCGAGGACGGGGTCGTTACCATCTCCCGTGCTCAGGGCAGCGTTACCTTCCCCGCCCGCTTCCTGCTGGTGGCCGCCATGAACCCCTGTCCCTGCGGCTACTTCGGCGATCCTCAAAAGGAGTGCTCATGCTCCCCCACGCTGGTCTCCAGGTACCAGAAGCGGATCTCCGGCCCCATGATGGACCGAATCGACATCCACATCGACGTCCCCCGCATCCCCTATGAGAAGCTGGCAGGCGAGGGCCAGGGGGAGACCTCAGACCAGATCAGAGCAAGGGTCGAAGCAGCCAGGGAGGTCCAGAGGGTCCGCTTCCGGGGCACCAACCTCACCTGCAACGCCGACATGGGGCCCGCCGACGTCCGCACCCACTGCCGGGTGGAGGGCTCCGCCCAGTCCATCCTCAAGGCGGCAGTATCCCAGATGCACCTCTCCGCGCGAGCCTACCACCGCATTCTCAAGGTAGCCCGCACCATCGCCGACCTTGAAGGCTCACTTCAGATCGGCCCCGCACACATCGCAGAGGCAGTACAATACCGACCAAGAGGTGGGGCTTGAGGGCTCTGCTAAGACCATCTTCGTGATGTAACGGTTACCGGTTATCTCTCGGTTTCCGGGGCCAGCAGTGAACCCAACTCCTTGGTTTCGTCCGCGAGGTCGGTCGCAACGTCGCTCTGGTTCGGCTTCGCCTTAACTAGAGCAGCCAATGTCTTGCGGTCGGCGTTGGAGGGGTTCACGAACAGAACGCCGGCCAGCTTCCCCTCCTTAAATGAGTAGAAGGAGAACTGGGCATCTCCAACGCGGCCTCGCCGCACCATAGCATCCCAACCAGTCAGATCGCCCCATCCCTCTAGGCTGTAGCCGAGCAGATCGGAGTAGAAATAGGGCACCGCACCGTATGGCTTACCCTCGCCGGCCATGTTCCGGCCTGCGCGTATCCCCTGCTGGCGAGCGACGTCCCAGTGCTCGACTCTGATTCGTCTCCCAGAGGTGGGGTCCGGCCAAGCGGCGATATCGCCCGCGGCGTATATGTCGGGGTCGCTGGTCGTAAGATGCTCGTCCACCACTACCCCGCCTTTCTCGTCCAACTCCAGCCCAGCTTCCTTCGCTAGCGCGGTGTCCGGCCTTACACCAACCCCCATAACCACCTGGTTGGCCGGCAGCGCATCACCGTTATCGAGAATAACCCGCTCCACCTGCCCGGTCCCTACGAGCCGCTCGGGTCTTTGCCCCGATAGCAACCGGATGCCCTGGCTGACGAACCTCTCCGCGATAAAGGCGCTCAACTCTGGTGGGCAGACGCGCGCGAGCAATCGGGACTCGGGGAATACCATCGTGACGTCCATCCCTATGCTGCTGAGCGCCGCAGCCACTTCAGCCCCGATGAAGCTTCCTCCCAGGACTACAGCCGGGCCGCCTCCCTTAGCCGCGTTACGCAAGGAGTCAGAGTCCTCGATAGTGCGCAGCGTCCAGACTCGCTCGAGATCGGCTCCGGGTAGCGGCAGCCTGAAAGGGATCGCTCCCGTTGCGAGCAGCAGCTTCTTGTAGCTGATGGCCTCCCCGTTATTTAGGGTCACGGTATGCGCAACCCGATCGAGGTGTATTGCAGCCGAACCGATGAAAAGGTCGACCTGGTTCTGCTCGTAGTAGACGACATCCTTGAGGTAGAGCTGGTCAAGACCTTCGGTGCCTACAAGGTAGCCTTTGGAGAGTGGTGGTTTCTGGTACGGAGGATGAGCATCTCGGGTGACCAGTGCAACGGTTCCCTTTTGATCCAGCTTTCGGATACCGTCTATTGCCCTCCCTCCCGCGATTCCGCCGCCAACTATCAGGTACTGGTAGCTCTTCATTTCACCTCCTACGCCCATCGGAACGCATCGAATGAGCAACTCAAGGGCTTGCGGTATTTATTCTACCAACTCCAAGGTTGTTGCGTTGAAAGGTCATTAACGGGATCGATGGCCAGGCTAACCCTTCAGCGAGGTTCGCAGAATGTGGTAGCCCCACAACACAAGGAGAAGCATCCCCACAGTAAGCAGGAACCGGGGATTGAACCGGACGAGCACAGTTAGGGCTACTAAAAGGATCACTGCCATGACCAACCACAGGTTTTTCCAGATGTAGCTCATTCCGGCTCCGTTCCGGCCAAAAGAAAGACCGTCCCCTGATGATAGCCCGCGTCGGCTATCGTAGGCCATCCTCTTTTGAGGATCCGAAAGAACCTCGTAGGCGGCGTTGATGAGCTTCATCCTGTCAGTAGCATCAGGTGAATGGTTCCGGTCGGGATGGTATTTGGCCGCCAACCGCCGATAAGCGGCCTCGATGACCTCTATCTCCGCCCGAGGATCCACCTGAAGGATCCTGTAGTGATCTGGCTCCACCTGTTCACCTCCCGGCCTCTATCCAATCTTAGATGTCCGGCGCTGCGAGGGCTGTTAACCCTCGAGGAAAAACCGGCGACCAGGTTTGCCGGGCACCAAAGACCATCCGCCAGGCCAATAACACATTAGGAAAATTATACCAGTAAATATGGAGCTTTCCGACCGGTGACCAATAGTCCCAGTTATGCTTGCCCCCAGCCTCTGCAGTAGCACAACACTGCTGTTCACACTCCGGATGTCGGGTAACTTTCTCGAACGAGATCCACAAACTGATAGGTTCGCGCGGTAACCTCGTCGGGTCTCTATAGAGGCTGGAACGTATTGATAGAATAAGTCTGGGGATTGTATTATCTCCACATTCTTGGATAGCCATTATTGATCTTTGCTGTCTCTGGATTATTGTTGATTTGAAAGTCAGTTAGTACCAGCGCTACCCTCGACAGATCGTTGAGGAAAGGCCCTAACGCT
>JBMNNU010000359.1:0-3442 GCA_050942695.1 Chloroflexota bacterium | reverse complement strand
CCTTTGGTTGGCCCCAGAACCCTGGCCTCGGCAGCTTGCCGATTTGCAGCTCGTCTACCATGCGCCAACCTAAATCCATGATCAATACCTACCCCTGTGAGCACAGGGAGAGGGGAGATGCCCAGAACCCAGAACCCAGAACTCAGAACCGTCCCCAGGACCAGCGCTAGCCCTAAAGTACTATTGCCTACTCGCAAAAGGATGGTAAGTTTCAGATAATCAAGTACTTCGTGTTGTTGTCTCGCCGTACTGCCTTCGATTCGTCCAGCACAGTCTCTCGTGAAGCGCCAATACGGCTCGGTATCTTCATCAAAAAACCGGTTTGGAGGTAACTAAATGCGACGTCTTGGAGTGACATTGATCGCGAGTTTGGTGATGCTCCTCAGCGTAACGGCCACGGCGATAGCGGGCTACGATTGGTGCTGCGGAGACCCTATCCTGGAGATCAATGGCGCCACAGTAAACGTCATTACGGAAATCCCGCAGGATCGCCTCGACGACATGGATGGCCCGATGATGGTGTACATCAGGATTTCGAAAGATGTACCGGTCAACCCGATAGTAGTTGACTCCCTCCTCAATGAAGAGGTTGTGATCGAGCGGACAAAGGCCAACTGGAACGGCAAGTCTGCGGTGCCGGTTAAAGTCGAGGCAAAGGTTGGGAGCAAGAGCGGAGAGCCCATCCCGGTCCAGCTTCGAGTCGAGGGCGAGCGGGTGAGAGGAAATCTCACGGGTCATGGCAATGGCGCGGCGAAGATGAATTTCGTAGTGCTCCCGCCGGCCAAGTAATCCTACAATACAATCCCGCAGATAGATATTCGAGCTCGTTTTGGAAGTAAACCTTTGGGAGATATTCGCATCCCACAGGGGATCGGGAAAAAGCCCTTGAAGAAGATACGGTTGGGCAGTCTACCCCTGCCCCTGCGTATCTACATTCTGAGTGTAATATCCCTGGCCATACTAGTGGGTGTGTGCCTGGGGACGACCGTTTCGGGCCAGTTGCATGATCTGCTTCTGGCCTTGGTTCTCGTCTGCTTCCTGGTGCTGGCCAAAAGGTACGAGGTCCATCTCTCCTCCGGGCTAAAGGTTTCCACCGACACGACGGTGCTGTTCTCGGCAGCCTTGCTGTTCGATCCGGCCTTGGCCATGCTGGTGGCGACCCTTGGCTCGCTGGCCAGCAACGCCATGGCGAGGAGGCCTTGGTTCAACACGCTTTTCAACACCGCTCAGGCAGGGCTTTCGACGGTGCTGGCCTCTAACGTTTACCTCTACCTAGCCCCCACGAGATTGGATCAGGCTGTTAACATATTGGGGCAATTGCCGGCGCTGCTCTTCGCGGCCGTCGCCATGTACGCGATCAACGTGCTGCTTGTGGACACGGCTCTAGCGCTTCATATAGGCCAGAACCCCTTGGCAGGTCTGTGGCATAGACACAAGAGCGATCTACCTCACCACCTGGCCCTCTTCCTCCTAGGGGTGCTCCCAGCGCTCACTGCGCGCGACCACCCATGGACCTTGGCGCTGGTTGCGATACCCACGGCAGTGATCCACATCGCCCTACGCGATATGGTGCGGCTGCGGGTGCAAACCCGAGAGGCAGTGGAAGCCCTGGCAGACATGGTTGACCTGCGCGACCCGTACACCTACGGCCACTCCCAACGTGTGGCTGAGCTATCGGCCATGCTCGCCAAACGGCTAGGCCTATCCGCTGAAGAGATCGAGGTGGTGAGGGCTGCGGCTCGCGTCCACGACATCGGCAAGATCGCCGTACCCGATCGAGTGCTGCTGAAACCGTCGCGACTCACCGAAGCGGAGTACCAGGAGATGCAAAGCCACCAGGATGTGGGTGCGAAGCTTCTGGAGCACTTCCCCGATTTCCAGCATGGGCGGGATTACGTGTCGGCTCACCACGAACGCCCCGACGGCCAAGGCTATGGCAGGGGGTTAACGGGTTCAGAGATACCGATAGGGGCAGCAATTATCGCCGTGGCCGATTCCTTCGACGCAATGACATCCAACCGGCCATATCGCGCTGCGCTTACAATAGAAGAAGCCGTCGCCGAACTGCGACGATATCGCGGTCTGCAATGGGATGCTCGAGTTGTCGACGCATTCCTCGAGCTGCTCGATGAGGATGAGCTGCTGTTGATTGAAGACCAACTCGCCGTTGCCGGGACCTGAATCGCCAGAGTCTAATCCAGAATCAACAACGCGCCTGGTGCACCTCACGGTGGACCTAGGCGCGTTTCTATCAACGCATCTACTCTAGGGATATTATCGACGATTGAACGCTCCCTGTCCAATAACTATATTGATCAATTATCATTACTGGGCCATTATGATGCACGGCGCTAGCCAAAATGGAATCAGTTGCGCGCCGGTATTCACAGCATGCTGTGAATACCGGCGCGCTATCTATCTATGATCGGAGAGCCCTAGAGCCTCCGCTTATATTTGACCTCGCCCTTGCCGCCCATTAGCGCAATTCCGGTGCCACAAAAAACGACCATAACGGCTTGCGGCATCAGTTCTAGGGAGACGGGATACTCTCTGTCGCGAGCCGGTAGCCCTGGCCACGCACCGTCTCGATCAGTTTGGGGCAAGATGGATCGGCTTCGAGCTTCTCCCGCAACCATCGGACGTGAACCTGGACTGTTCGGGTATCCGCCGGGTTGTCGTATCTCCAGACCCTCTCAAGCAGCTCGCTCTGAGTGAAGGTGCGCCCCGGATGGCTCGCAAGAAAGACGAGCAGATCGAATTCCTTGGGGCGAAGGTGGATAAGCTCCCCATCTCGGATGACCTTCCGGTGTATGAGATCTATCTCCAGTCCACCAACCTGCAGATGATCGGGGATGATCGGGGATATCTGCTTTCCATCGAGCTTTAAACGCCTCAGGAGCACCCTCACCCGCGCCACCAGCTCCCGCGAGTCGAAGGGTTTGGTCAGATAGTCGTCTGCCCCGGCCTCCAAGCCGTTCACCTTCTCGTCGCAGCCGTCAAGGCCGGTGAGCATTAGAATGGGAACAGTGCTCTCTCTTCGGATGATCCGGCATACCTCCAGCCCGTCTATATCGGGCAACCGCACGTCCAGAACTACCACGTCGTAGGACTCTGTCCGCACCATCGCCAGTGCGGCCTCGCCGCTAGCCGCTGTATCTACGCAGAATCCGGCATCCAGCAGAATCAACCTGAGGGTGCTCAGTATGCTCGCGTTGTCATCCACAACCAGTAATCGAGACATCGGCTCAGAAGACCTCATGTTAGGGAATGAGAGAGGCCAACCCGATCCCCGGATCAAGAGGTGATGCCGCCACATCTGGAAAAGAGGGAGATTAAGGAGCCCGACTCACCGTTTGGGCACACCGCCTTTCGGGGGGCCTGCGTTGAGGGTATCACAAGGTAGTTGGCACGGCAAGGGGAGCGGTCGACTTGGCAGCCGGAG
>JBMNNU010000358.1:0-3443 GCA_050942695.1 Chloroflexota bacterium | reverse complement strand
AGGAGGGTGCCGGAGCCTTCGTCTGTGGCGAGGAAACCGCCCTGATGGCTTCAATCGAGGGTTACCGCGGGATGCCGCGGCTGCGCCCACCCTATCCGGCTCAAAAGGGGCTATGGGGGATGCCTACCACGATCAACAACGTGGAGACCCTCTCCCACGTGCCGGCCATCATCAATCGCGGCGCCGAATGGTACAGATCCATCGGCACCGAGAGAAGCACAGGCACCAAGACCTTTGCGCTCTCGGGCAAAATAGCCAACACCGGCTTGGTGGAGATCCCCATGGGCTGCACTCTCCGAGAGATGATCTTCGAGATCGGCGGGGGGATTCCCAACGGTAAGAAGTTCAAGGCGGTCCAGATCGGCGGCCCATCAGGCGGTTGTCTAACTGAAGAGCATCTCGATATCCCGATGGACTACGACTCGCTTCAGCAAGCTGGGGCTATCGTCGGTTCGGGTGGGCTGATCGTATTGGACGAGGACAACTGCATCGTCGAGGTCGCCCGCTACTTCATGGACTTCATTCAGAACGAGTCCTGTGGCAAGTGCGTAGCCTGCAGGAAAGGCACCAAGCAGATGTTGAAGCTGCTGAACAAGATAACCGAAGGAAAGGGTACGGTGGCAGACCTCGATCTGCTGGAAGAATTGGCCTCCGTCGTCAAGGATGCGTCGCTGTGCGCCCTGGGCAAGACGGCACCGAATCCGGTGCTGACGACGCTGCGTTACTTCCGCGACGAGTACATGGCTCACGTCGTCGAGAAGCGGTGTCCGTCCAGGAGCTGCCAGGCGATGAAGCACTACTACATCGTACCGGAGAAGTGCAAAGGCTGCTCCAAGTGCGCTCGTAACTGCCCGGTGAACGCTATCTCCGGCCAGTTGAAGCAGCCCTACACCATCAGCCGGGATATTTGCATCAAATGTGGCGTTTGCATGGACAATTGCGCCTTCGGGGCGATAGAGGAGAGGTGGTAACCGATGGCTGATACGATCATCGTTGACGGAAAATCAGTCCCCATCGAAGGGGAAAAGAACCTGCTCGAGCTGGTCCGGAAAACAGGTGTCGAGCTGCCCACCCTTTGCTACGTCCCGGAGCTGAGCGTCTACGGCGGATGCCGTATGTGCTTGGTGGAGGACTCTCGTGGGATGCTGGTACCCTCCTGCTCTGTGGTGCCACAGGCTGGTATGGAGATCAAGACCAACACACCCAGGGTCCAGCGTAGCCGAAAGATGATGCTGGAGTTGCTGCTCACCGATCACGATCGTGATTGCACGGTCTGTCCCCGTAACGGCAACTGCAAGCTGCAGGATCTCTGCAAACGCTACGGTGTCAACAAGGTGCGATTCGAGGGGGACGGGAAGAGGCTCCCGATAGACGAGAGCAACCCGTCGCTTGTCCGAGACCCTAACAAGTGCATCCTGTGCGGCGACTGCGTCCGGATGTGTTCCGAGGTCCAGGGTATCGGCGCCATAGACATCACCTTCCGAGGCTCCAATGCACAGGTGCTTCCCGCTTACGGGAAGGGGCTCGGAGATGTGGGCTGCGTCAACTGTGGCCAGTGCGCAGCCGTCTGCCCAACCGGCGCGTTGACCATTCGCTCAGAGAGCGATGGAGTCTGGAACGCGTTGCGCAATCCTGAGAAGAGGGTGATCCTCCAATTGGCGCCCGCCGTGCGCGTTGCGATCGGCGAGGAGTTCGGCTTCGCGCCCGGTGAAATCACGACGGGCAAGATCGTTGCAGCCGTCCGCCGGCTCGGCTTCGATCAGATCTACGATACCAGCTTTGCGGCTGACCTGACGACCATGGAGGAGACCGACGAGTTCATCACCCGGCTTCTGAACGAAGACCGGATCCCGCAGTTCACATCATGCTGTCCGGCTTGGGTGAAGGCGGTGGAGCAGTACTATCCGGAACGGATGGAGCAGCTCTCATCCTGCCGGTCGCCGCAGCAGATGTTCGGCTCGTTGATCAAAAAGTATTACGCAAGAGACGAAAAGCTATCTCCCGAAGATCTCTTCGTAGTCTCGGTAATGCCGTGCACGGCTAAGAAGTTCGAGGCAGGGCGTCCGGAGTTTACAACCGAGGGTATCCGAGACGTAGACGCTGTGCTTACGACTCAGGAGCTAGCTTCGATGATCCGGGAAGCCGGCATCGACTTCGCCGGTCTGGAGGGCGAGGACTTCGACAATCCCTTCGGGTTCGCGACTGGTGGTGGAGTCATCTTCGGCGCGTCGGGTGGTGTTGCAACCGCAGTTGTCCGCCAGGCGGCGCTTCAGATCGGCGGCCAGCGGGTCACCGACCTGGATTACCAGCCGGTGGAGGGCCAACCAGGTGTCTACTCGGCTGAGGTGAAGGTAGCCGATAGACCGATCCGGATCGCTATCGTTAGCGGGCTAGGTAACGCCCGGCGCCTGGTAGATGTGATAGACAAGGGCGAGATGGCATTCGATATCTTAGAGGTGATGGCCTGTCCCGGAGGCTGCGCCGGTGGAGGAGGGCAGCCGTTCCCCAACGAGACGCCTCAGCGCCAGGCAAGGGCTAAAGGGCTGAAGAGAGCCGACGTCCAGAAGCAGACCAGAGTCGCACAGGACAATCCGATCATCGTGGAAGTCTACCGGAGATGGCTGGAGAAACCTAACAGCCATCTATCCCACGAAGCTCTACACACACGATACTCATCTCGCCGCAGGATAGTAGGTGAGGAGATCGAGGTAATCCCGCAGCCGGATGAGACCACCAAGGAGCCGGTGGAGGTGAGTGTCTGTGTGGGGCGGAACTGTTACCAGCGAGGCGCGGGTGAACTGCTCCATAAGCTTACCGGCGAGGTTCAGGCGCGGCAGCTTGGCAAGAAGGTGTGCCTGCGGGCACCATTCTGCTTCGAGCAATGTTGCAAGGGGCCGACCGTCCAGGTAGACGGCAAGGAAATCTGCGGGGTGAAACCCGAAGACGTCGACCGGCTGCTGGACGAGGCGGTCGCTGCAGCGGAAGCCAAAGAGTGACAACAACAGCTTCTGTTTTGCTAGTGAGGGTGGGCGAGTCGCCCACCCTCACTATTTTTTTATTGCAGCCTCATTGACAAGAGTGGTATCTTAACAGAAGGATTCCTCAGCTCATCCATGATAGACGTCTATAAGGCGTTCCCCCTATTATTTGAGGTGGCTGATGGCGAAAAGCTTAGCGATCAAGACGACACACAGACAGGTCGACGATCCGGAGCGCAAGCTTAAAGAGGAATTTTTAGCTCGCCAACGACCTTCAGCCGAACCGATCGACCTATCGATTGTAGTTACCATATTCAACGAGCAGGACACTATTTGGCCCCTCTATGAGGAAATCGTCGCAGCACTAACAAGCATTCGATGGGAGTTGATAATCGTCGACGACGGCAGCACCGACGAGTCATATCAGATCGAATCGAAGCTCTACGAAAAGGATGAACGGGTAAG
>JBMNNU010000357.1:0-3476 GCA_050942695.1 Chloroflexota bacterium | reverse complement strand
CGCGAGAGGGTTGAGTAAGCCCAGCGTGAGCATGATCATTTTTGCCAGTCTATGGCCCTTGGCGATAGAGAACGAGCGAAAGACCTCCTCGTAGCATGGAATCAGCATAGTGTTGCGGTTGATAGCCGAGGGGATCATGAAGGCCATGAAAGGCATGGATAGCAGCAGTTGAGCCATCAGTTTGCGAGGGCTACCCCCCGAGTGGCTTACGAGGTAGTTCGCCAGTCGTCCGGCGAGTCCGGATTTCATGACGGCAGCCCCCATAACCTGCGATCCCAGGAGGAAGTATAGAATGGGGGATGAGAAGCCGATTAGTGCATCCGATGGGGTCTTTGCCCCACCCAATGTCGACAACAGCACCAGGGCCAGCAAGGAGGATACCGCCACTGGCAGGGCTTCGGTTGCCCAAAGAACGACCGCGGCTACCACTATAGCCAGAACCCTTTGGCCTTCGATCGAAAGCCCTGGCTGAGCGGGCATAAGGAGAATAGAGCCGGAAAAAAGCAGCACGGCGGCCGGTTTCCACCAACCCTGCCGGGGGGCGGACGGATGAGCCCTAGCAGCGGAATTCGAACTGCTCTCAGCCATTTTTCACTGAATCCCCATGGCTACGGGGCGGCTAGATATCTTGCGCCCTCTGTGCCGTTTTTTCTGTCCCAGGACTCGATCAGAAATTGCTGGTCAGAGTAGCACAACGGAGAGGTTTTGGACAATCTTTGAATCGGGATGATCTGGCACGTATCCTGCCTTAGGGCTTAGCGAAGTCGGCGTCCGCAACGGAGCGACCGTCCTATAAGGGGGTGATGCGGGCGTGCACATTACTGATCACCTCGGTTGGGTCGCTTGGTTGGGTAGCCTCCACTGGGCGACCCATCTTATTGGCTGATTAACGGCCAATCTAGTGCGGGAGAGTCGGAGCGCGTAGCCTGGGGTCAGAGCGCTCCGCTAGCATGGATATTTGCTCTTGGACAACCATGTCGGGGCGGTCCCAGACGGCCGCCTCTTCCCGCCAGCCAAATCTCCTCTCTCACCATCGACATGGGGGAAGCAGTCATCATGGAAGAACGGGAGTTTCTAGGGGAAGACGAGCGCACATACCGGGCTCTGGCGAACCGCTTGAGCAGTCTGCCTGGATTAGTGGAGACGCTGCCGGATCAGGAGCAGCGAGTAGCCGAGATGGTTGCCGAAGGCCGCAGGCCGTACGAGATTGCCATGGCGGAGGGGATCAGCGAAGATGCAGTCTGGACCATCGTCCGAGCACTGGCCAATGCGACGATGGCCCCCGCCCAGCCGACGACTACCCGAGGCTACGAGACGGCCGGGATCGGCTCCGATACTGATCCGGGGGTAACGGGGGGTTACGGCGACACCGGTTTTGGGTCGATTGGTGCCGAGGAAGGCGGCCCGGCGGTCACGGAAGAACCGGAAGAGGGATCGAAAACCTAGTGCTGAGTGCTGAGCCCTGAACTCAGGGCTCAGCACTCGATAACCTTAGGGCTCAACGGTTGGCCCAGTCTGCTAGCACCCGCTTGTACACATCCAGGTAGCCGTCCACCATTCGATTCACGTTGAATTCTTCCTCTACCCATTGCCGGCATCTGGCCCTGTCCAGAGTCTCCACCTTCGGGAGGAGGGCGCAGATCTCCTCTACATTATCAGCCCAAAAGCCGGTCTCCCCGTTAACCACCAGCTCCGGGACCGATCCCATGGGAACGGCGATGACCGGTGTGCCACAGGCCATGGACTCCACCATGGTCAGGCCGAAGGCTTCGTGATAGGTGATGAGGTGGAGAAATGCGTAGGCGTTTTTTAGCAACCGGTTCTTGAGATCGTGATCGGCGGGGCCGACAAAGTCGATGTGGCCTTTCTTGAGATGCGGCTTTACCTGGGTCTCGAAGTACTCTTCGTTCTCTCGGGGCACTATGCCGGCCAGGATTAGCCGTATGCCTGTGCGTTGCGCCACCGATATGGCTGTATGGATGCCCTTGTCTGGCGACATCCTGCCCAGCACCAACAGGTAGTCTCCTGGGGTGGGATTGAAATCGAATGCTGCCACATCGATACCGTTGTAGACCGTGCCGACGTAGTTCAGCTCAGGGGCTAGCTGCCGCTCAGCGTTGGTGATGGATACATAGTAGGACTCGCGGTATCTAGAGTAAATCAGCCTGCTGTGGCTCTCGGCGGCCGAACCGTGCAGCGTTGTTACCATGGGCACTGGTAGCAGCCTAGAGTAGCAGGTTGGGTAGCACCCCAGATGGTTGTGGATCAGGTCGAAATTGCCGGCATGCTCGAAAGCTACTGCTGCGTGAAGCGACTCGTACAACCTGGGTGAAAGGGTTGGGTCCTCTGAAAGGGGCCTTGGACAGACACTTATTAACCTGCCGCTGAACTGTGAATCGGCAGTGGCGAAAAGCGTTACTTCGTGTCCGCGTTCTACCAAGGACTCAGCCAGGTTGTAGGTGACTAACTCCCAACCGCCGTAATGCCTTGGGGGGACGCGCCATGAAATAGGGCCGAGGATTCCGATACGCATCGTTGCGCCTCCTTACCATCTGCTTCTGCAAACATTAAGCCAAGAATAAAATAATATGGTATTGTGCAGCAGACAACAGGCACAATGCGACGGGGCGCAAGGAAACACCCTGTGTCTAGTACTAATTACGCATAGACGAAGCAAAGCTTTCTTCCCTAGACTCAGCCTTTGTACCGGTAAAAAGCCCTTCATCCGCTTTGTAACAACTTACCGATTAGAGCGTTCTTATGTATGTGAGCCTCCGAACATCGAATGTAGATGTGAAACAGGGGGGAGACGAGGAGTTGCGCCACCTGGTGTGCGAGGCCTGCCGGGGCGACTCTGAAGCCTTCGGTAGACTCTACGATCTCCACCTGGATGCCATCTACCGATATGTATACTACAAGGTAAGCAATGTTACAGAGGCCGAGGATCTAACGGCTCAAATATTCCTGAAGGCGTGGGAGGCGATGCCCCGCTATCAGTGGAGAAACATACCCTTCTCTCACTGGTTGATGCGGCTGGCTCGAAACGCGGTTATCGACCACTACCGCACCTCTCGAAACCATGGGGATCTGGACGAGGGCATGGTTTCGCAGGAGTCCGACCCTCAGGGGGAATACCTCCGAGGTGAGGAGCTGCAGCAGTTGGCGAATGCCCTCCGTAAGCTTCCCGAGGAGCAGAGGACGGTGCTGCTGCTGCGTTTCGTAGAGGAGATGGACTACGCTCAGGTTGCCGAAATCCTGGGAAAGAGCCAGGGGGCTCTGCGGGTTGTCCAGCATAGAGCCCTCGCAGCTCTCAGACGGCTCATGGAACGAGAGGACGAAGCGGATGCCGAAGGGCTTAGAAGAAGCGCTGGCGTACTGTTTGGAGAGAATGGAGCGGGATGACGCAACGCTGGAAGAGGTGGTGCGTGAGTATCCCGAGCTGCGGGGGGAGCTTGAGCCACTGCTCAAGTTAGCGC
>JBMNNU010000356.1:0-3485 GCA_050942695.1 Chloroflexota bacterium | reverse complement strand
CGCTACAGCATTACACGGTCTGGCTGTTCGTGTGAACCATCCCTAGGCTCGGCAGTAAGGCACGTGGCTTGCGCACTGGGATGGCAGATATGATGGGAATGGAGGAGAAATAGTGGGCCAAGCCGAAGGTAAAGCGCACCGCGTGCTGTTGATCCCATTTGCACCGGGAATCGGCGATGTGGTGATGATGGAGCCCATAATACGAGCCTTACGGACCCATCGCCCTGAGTGGCACCTCACCCTAGTTGCCCGCAGATATGCTTCAGACTTACTGCAACTCGATAGCTATCAACTGGCCTCCCCTTTCTATTTCGTCTCCGAAGCGCCAGCAGCGATACGACCTCTGCACAAATTGCTCCCTCAAAGGCTACTAGCATGGGCTGCAGAACCTGCTATCAACATAGATCTCGGGCCTTTTGACCGCGTGATCAACCTGTTTTGGGTTTGGGAGAGCAGCGTGCCTTTCGACCGTTGGTGGATGCCTCAATGGCCGATGCAGTCGGGAACTCAGCACGCTCTCGATCTAATGGCCGACTATATAGAAAGGGAGTTGGGTATCGAGATCCCGGAAGCTGAGCGCGCACCGCACCTGGAACCCGCGCCCGATTCGGTAGTCTGGGTGGAGACTTTGTTGGAATCCCATGGATTGCTAGGTTACCCTTTAGCAACTATGGTCGTTTCGGCGGAAAACCATCTTAAGTGGTGGGATATCCAGAAGTGGGCTGAATTGAACGACTGGTTGCTCAGAATGGGATGGAGAACCATAATAATAGCCCCCCAGGAACAGCAACACGCTCAACAGGTATACGATGCTTGTCTGCAAAAACCTCTTTGGCCGACGTTGGAGTTGCGGCAGTTGGTAGCCCTTCTAGCCCGGAGCGATATCGTTATCGGTATCGACACAGGCCCTCTCCATCTAGCGGGCGCTTTGGGAAGGCCCTGGGTTGGGCTGTTTGGCCCTTCTAACCCAGACTTGATCGGGCCTTACGATCGTTCCAAAGGCCGCACGATCGTAGCACGGCTAGAAAAGCCGCCAAGCTGTAAAGATTGCTGGCTATCCTTCAAAGGGTGGGGAGGCAATTGCACCACTCTTGCCGCTACCGGCTGTACGACCCTGATACCGGTAATGGAAGTGACTGAGGCGATCCTGTCGGCTTGCTGCGGCACACCATTTGCATCCCCTGGCGATCCCAATGATGAATAGATGTACTGTCTCGTCAACAGGAATGAATACTCGGCGGTGACGGCGGGGTAAGGCGCAGACTCGGTCGGCTAATCGAAGACGATGAAAGAACCTCCGGCAAAGGTCGCCGGGGGTAAAGGAGTATAAATGTCACCAGTTCTGGACGCTCTGGTTCTATTTCTGGTGCTGCTCCCTGCCATCGTGTTGATTGCGCTAATAATACACAGCGCGATGCCCTGGTTGAGCAAATCCTGGCGCGATGCTGAGGAGAGGGCGGAACTGCTAATACGTTCGCTGCTAACCGAGGAGGACTACAGGAAGCTGCGACGCGATGGTTATCTGGATATTCCCAGTCCAAACTACCCACAGAGGGTGTATCGAGTTCCATCGGGGGCCGGCACGGTAGCCGTGTTGGAAGGCGGCCAATGCATAGCGAGGTTGTGTTTGTACTCCACTCAACCCATCCCGGAAAAGGAAGCGGTGCTCATTCACAAGTTGATGATCGAGGGCAATGAGCAGGAGTATCTGCGTACTGCAAACCATCTACCCTGTTGAGTTAATCCGATGGAAGCTATTGAACACCCAACATCCGCTTCCACCAAGGTTTTAACAACTGTCGCTCCAGCTCGCGCACTATCTCACGTTGTTCATCCAACTCCTGCTCCAATTCCCTGACACGCCTCCGTGCATCGTCGCGTTCTTCCTTTAGAGCGTGCAGATAGACGTCAAGAAAGCCTAGAGACTCCTTTAAAGCCGAGATGGTTTTATCCTTAGCGTCGAGAGCCTCCTTGAGACCGGTGATGGATAGATGGATTTCCTCAGGGACCGCAGTTACCGGTGTCTCCATCTCCATCCGCGACTCATGAGGGATCGCTCGGTGCGGCGAGATAGCATATTGCTCCCTGGCCCTGCTGGGCCTTTCCGCCGAGAGATAGTGATCCCTGTTGGCGCGCTCGATGGTAGGAGGTCTCAGACGGCGCTTTACCTCCTCATAAGTGAGCCCCTGACCTAGCAGTTGCTTCACCTGAGAGAGAACCCTAATGTCATCGTCGGTATAGCGGCGCTGAGCGATCGGGCCTGCCCCGCTAGGGTCAACCTTTCTTGCGATTTCACTGAGCTCGCTGGCGAAATGCGTGCTCCAGAGCCTGAGAGTAGACGATGCAATGCCCAGTCGTTGAGCTGCTTCTTGAGGTCGGTATTGCATTTCCCCTCCGTTAGCGCGTTGGCGATGAGCGAATCCGCTAATTAGCGGCCGTAATCGGCAGAGGCATCGCTAAGAAAAGCGCCAATAGCGCCAACAATTTAAGCCACAATGCTGTTGATGTCAAGGTCTAATTGTTGAAAATCAAAGCCTTTTTACTGGCATATCCCTTGCTCTCCTCTGCCCGCACCCCATTGTGAGCTATCCTCGTGGCGACAAAGGAGGTTTTCTTATGCAGCAAGGTGAATTACATGGAATGCGTGTAGCCATCCTGGTAACGAACGACTTCGAGCAGGTGGAAATGACCGAGCCAAGAAAGGCTCTCGAACAGGCCGGAGCCAAAGTAATGCTGATTTCACCCGTTCAAGGTCAGGTGCAGGCTGTTAAGCACGACGTAAAGGCCGATACTTTCCCTGTGGATCTCACTATCGATCATGCCAAGCCTGAAGACTTTGATGCGGTCTTACTTCCTGGCGGCGCTCTTAACGCTGACGCGCTTCGAATGCATCCGAAAGCCCAGCAGTTTATCAAGGAGATCGATAGCGCGGGCAAACCGATCGCTGTGATTTGCCACGCACCTTGGTTACTCGTATCTGCCGGGCTCGTTAAGGGTAGGAAATTAACCAGCTATTACACTCTCCAGGACGACATTCGCAACGCGGGTGGCCAATGGGTGGACCAGGAAACGGTTCGGGACGGTAACTGGATCAGTAGCCGTGAGCCCAAAGATATACCGGCTTTCAACCGGGAGATGGTTCGCCTTTTCTCCGAGATGAAGGGAAAGATGCGCAAGGCCGCTTGATCTGAAGTTGAAATATAAAGCCGACATAGCATCCAGGTTAACGTAGTGGCCGGTCTGATCCGACCGATCAGTCCGATCCGACCAATCCGGCGGATCAGACCACCCACCGAAGATGAGGTGCGTTCGGTTATTTTGTTAACGGCCATCATCCCGTGGTGCAAAGATCAGTAGTGACAGCTTACTCCTCGCTACTTGCCCCTGGCATGGTTCACGACACGAGTCACAATGTAGATAACATGGAGTGACCGACCCAACCATCGCCAGGCTGGGCGTACGGATGGTACGCTTGCAGCTACAGC
>JBMNNU010000355.1:0-3491 GCA_050942695.1 Chloroflexota bacterium | reverse complement strand
CCAGTTCGATCAAGGGGGGCCGATCATCTTCTTTGAAATCATTCAGATTGCGCAGCAGCAGGGTGTCCCGCAAGAAGTCGAAAATGGATGCGGCCGTTCTAGGGTTGCGCCTTTTCGCCTCTTCGACGGCCGTTTCGACGTAGATCTCATCCTGCCTGGAAACCGAGCCGTCTTCGGTGATATAGGTTCGATAGACCGGTAGCGCGGCTATCACCTCGCGAAGGGCGAAGGTGAGGCTGTTGAGCGTGAAGTCCCTGTACAAACGGTTCTTAGCGGCGAGCCGCTCCAACTGATGGGCAAGCGCGTTGACCTCGCTGGCCAGGGAGACCAGCATGATCATCTTTTTGCTGGAGTTGGTAAGGTTGCGGAAGTTGACGTCGTTCCCGGTGAACTGGCGGTAAACCCTGTCTAAGGCTACTCGGTTCGCGTTGTTCACGAATATTCCGTTCAGGGCGTTCAAGAATTCGTAGCCGGTCGTACCGTCTACCGGCCAGTCTGCAGGTAAGGTTTCCCCCTCACTCAGGATTTTCTCCGCCAAAACGTACAGAGGCCAGGCTCGCTCGTTGGCACCATCCCGGCTGCAACGATGTGTGAACCAGGAAGATACTGCCTTTTTGAGGTCCTCTTCCGGGATTTCGTTGCCCAATTGGGCCTGCACCTGGTGGAGAACGCTGCTTTCCTGAAGCTGATGCAGGTAACTTCGCGGGTTCCAGAGTCCATCGGGATGGTCGATACGCAGCCCCGTTATCTTGCCCTCGGTGAGCCATCGAAGTATCACCTGGTGGGTGGCGCGAAACACCTCCGGCAGCTCCATCCTTATTGCCGCCAGTTCGTTGATGTCGAAAAAGCGGCGGTAGTTGATCTCCTCGGTCGCTACGCGCCAGAAGGCAGGCCTGTACGCCTGCGCATCCAGCAGGCTATCCAGCAGATCGAAGCTGCGCGCATCTCCGACGGTTCCGTTGAAAGCCTGAACCGCTGTGTCGATGGCGGCTTTAACGTAGGCACTCGCCTGGTACAGGTTCGATATCCGCCTCTTGATGACCTCCTTCTCCCTGTTGTGCTCCTCTATCTTTTCGTAGGCTAGCTCCGTTCTTGGGGGGAGATAGCTGATAGCGGTCAGGATGCTGCGAAGCTCTCGCAACTGATCACTGTCCTCCCCCAGAGCCTGGGCCAGGGTGTCCAGTTGGTAGCCGAGGATGCTGCTGTAGGTACGAGGAGCAATCGGCAGCTTGATATCGTAGTAATAGAGAAAGAAGGCTCCATCCTCGAAGGTCAGCCTGAACTCGCCGTTCTCCAGCACCTTGCCGTACTGATCTCCAAGGATGGGGAGTAGCACTTTGTTCTGGAGCTCCGGTTTCACCGGCTGCCACTCTATGTCGAAATAGTTAGCGTAGAGAGAGCCTGGGCCGTTCTCCAAAACGTCCATCCACCAACTGTTGGATACCTCACCGATGCCCATATGGTTCGGGACCATGTCCAGTAATAGCCCCATACCTCGATTCCGTAGTTCGGCGGTGAAAGATTGAAAATCATCCTCGCTGCCCAGATTGGGGTTGATCTGGCTATGATCGCAAACGTCGTAACCGTGGCTGCTACCGGTTCGGGCTTTCAAGAGGGGAGATGTGTAGCAGTCGCTGATCCCGAGGTCGTGGAGGTAAGGGATTATTTCCCTAGCATCTTGGAATCTGAACTCCCGGTTGAGTTGTAGCCGATATGTTGCGGTTGGAACCCGGCGCCTTTTTGCTACCTCCTCAATCACGGCTTCGATGGTGGGCGTCTTTGCGATCAGCGACTCTTTTATCTCCATAACCCTTACCCCTAGCTTCTCCCCCATCGAGAGGAAGAGGTCCAACCACTGCTGCGTGGTTTCCTTATGCCGCCGACTGCCTTCCACCATCGTAGATGGAACCGTCTGCAACATTTCGTAATAGATGTTCTGCACTCTCCACAGATCCACCTCGAAAGGCAGCATGTGCACGATATCCAGAGCCTCATTCATTTTTTCCAGTAGAAAAAAGCCCTGTAACAGTTCAGATTCGGATCTCAACTGCTTCATCCTGCTTTCCAGGGCGTTCCTGAGGCGGTATCCCAGCCCAGCCTCATCCAAGGAGAGCTGCCATCGCCCGGCCTCTTCGAGCAGCCCGGGTACGGCTTCCAGATCGAGATCTTCGCTTTCGAAGGCTCTTCGAAGATCGTTATTGACTACCAGCTCCGCCGCTGCATGCCAGGCTTTGGGTGGGGGAGCGTTCAGATCCGATAGGAAGCGCATCATCGGCGAGTGGTGCTCGTACACCTGGCGGTAGACAGCCTCCGAGTCCCCTAGGGTGGAGTCGAGAATGGTGCGCAGGATCTTCCGCTGCTCATCGCGGAACAGCAGCTTCAGCGAGTAGGAGTGGGAACCAAAGTGTTTGTCTACCACACGGATCAACTCGGTAAGGTCGGTCCGCGCGAAGGTTTCAGCCACCTCTCGAGCAACGGACTCGTAGACATCATCGCTGAGGAAATCGCGGACTCCGCCGCTGATATTGTGGTCCCCGAGGTGTAGCACGCCGAAACTCACCCTTTTGGATTCCTGGGTAACCCTGGATCTGATATTGGCCCTACCCAAAGCCAGCTTGACCTTGCCCGCGGAGAGCTGCCGGTAGTCTTCACGGTCTACCGTGTAGCAGTAAACGTTGGTCTGCTCACCGTAATCCTCGAAGAGCGAGCTCATCGCGTAGTGAGCGCCCACCTGTTTGAGATCGACGAGGGAGGGCTTTACCCACTTTTCGTAGATGTGATCTCCGTCGCGATGTTCGGGAATGTTGCTCCTGGCTTTCTTCAGCAGTTCGCGAAAAGTCTCTTCCAGGGAATCTCCATGAACATCCTGGGCCAATTGAATAGCGCGACCCGCGTACTGCATTACCTGGGTGGTTTCGATCCCCGAGAGTTCGTCGAAAAACCACCCGCAACTTGTGTACATCAACATCGCCTGTCGCTGGATCTCCAGCAGCTTGAGAGCTCGGATCCTTTCGATATCGTTCAACTCGCGGGTCGCATGCCTTTTAAGATAGCTCTCGAAGTTATCAGGTGAACGGTCGAGAATTATCGAAATGTAGTCGTCTCGAGCTGCCCAGGGGTCACGGAAGAGCCTGCGGCCTCGCCGCTCGAAGCGTGCGGCAAGTTCGTCGCGCAACCAATCCAGGGCTTCTCGCAAGGGAGTCCGCCACCCCTGGTTCCAATCGGGGTGGCCTCCAGAGTTGCACCCACAATCGCTTTTCCATCGCTCGACGCCGTGGAGGCAACTCCAGGAGCTGTTATCGAAGATCTGCGCCTCATGTGTGGGAGGATGCTTCTCCAAATACTCGCCGTAGTTGGTCAGCTTAGCCGGATTGTTGCTCTCGATGTGATGGAGAGCATAGGCGAGGGCCATATCGCCATGCCGGTGGTGATGGCCGTAGCTCTCGCCGTCGGTCGCAATGTGGACGAACTGGGGCCATGACCTAGCATCG
>JBMNNU010000354.1:0-3508 GCA_050942695.1 Chloroflexota bacterium | reverse complement strand
CGATTCTTCACTTTGAGATCGTTAAATAATGGGGTATTTACACAGCCATTGGTCCTCGAAAAGAGGATTAATCCTGCAGGTATGAAGAACGCTATAGGTGACCTTTCGCCCCTTTTTTTAATGTGCCGAACTGCAAAAAATATTGGGACCAACGGCCCTCCCCCACCACTTACACTGCAATCTATATTGGCGCTATCCAAGGGAGCCGATAGGGGTGAAGGTAGAAGCTGTTATCGTTTCAAAATATTACGAGCAATTGACAGAAATACAAAGCTGTAGTAGTATTTCGCCGCTCCTACTACACTCTTGCTGCGATATCTAACGATCTTCTTCTATCTTTTAATCCAGAGATTATGTTGTTTGTAACAAGCGCACCCATGGAGTGAGGGCGGATGGCTTCAGTAGGTAACCTCAACGATAACTTGATCGCTTTTACCTCCGACCATAATAAGGTT
Source organism: Chloroflexota bacterium (assembly GCA_050942695.1). Classification (GTDB taxonomy): domain Bacteria; phylum Chloroflexota; class UBA6077; order UBA6077; family UBA6077; genus JBMNNU01. The sequence continues at coordinate 3,053 of JBMNNU010000354.1, read as the reverse complement.
GGGGACATTCATATCTCAGAAATGTTGAAGGAGCTTATCGCCGGCTTCGAGGATATAAAGAGGAAGAACCGTGAGCTGGAAAAACGCAACGCTGAACTGGTCTTAGCTCTTCAACAAGCCAACAATAAGATCGCACAATCGGAACAGTATCCCGGAGCGAACCCTGAGCTGGGCAAAGTGGCGCTGAAAGCAGCCGCGGAGGTACTGAAAAGCGCCGAAGTGGCGATAGGCGCAGTAAGGCTGGCGGCGAAGGCTCAAGCTACCGACCGCTATCGAGACGCGACCAACCGAGTGTTGGAGCTTCAGAAAGAGATGACCTCTCTATTAGAAGCGACCAGGGAGGAGGCCATCAGGTACGATCTGGAGGCTAATGAAAGAGCCCTCGATATCCTAATAGGAAGTAGGAAATCTCTCCTCTCGATGGCCGAACACCTGGACGTTGCTGCCTACAAATCTGGAGACACGCACTTCGCTCCCAACTATACCAGTCCCGAGTCCTTAGTCTCAGGTTCTGATGGCGCGATAGGCAGCGATCAGAGAACAGGTATCAGGCGACAGATACTAAGCCCGAGGAATCAGGACTCAGCACCCAGCACTCAGGACTCTGCGGTTAGCAGCCAGAACGCAGAACCTAGCACCCAGCGCTCAGGACTCAGGGCTCAAGACTCAACACAAATACCGGTGCAATCCGTCGATGTGATCGCATCACCTTTCCAAAGCTTTGGCGATCTTCTTTCCTTTCAGCAAGCTGTGAAAAAACTCCCAGGTGTTATCGAAGTCGAAGCTCAATCCTTTCTCAAGGGAACGCTGCGGCTACGGATCAAGCGTCGTGGTACGACCCCTCTGTCGACTCAACTAGCAACGCTACAGGATTTCCCTTTCGAATTGCTGTTGGAATCAGAGAATAGAATCGAGATCAATCTGGTCTAACGATGGTTATCCGCACCTCAGAGCTGTCGACGTTCCTGGGGCATTGTAAGAACTAGAGGTTGAGATGGAGTCAGAAGTCAAGGTCCTAGCTGCCAGCGAAGATTCGGGATGCCTCAAACTGCTGGCGCTCGTTCTTCAAAATCAGAAGAACATCAAGCTGATCGGTGAAGCGGCCAACTGGAAAGAGTTGAGTAGCTTGGTGACCACTTTGCGGCCAGATGTCGTATTGTTGGACACCGATGCACCTGGTAACGGAGCCGTTGCGGTAATCAGAACTGTGAAACTAAAACGGCTTTCCACCGCATTCGTGGGATTAGTAGGAGAATCGGATGTAGAAAGCATCCTTCTTAACCAGTTGGATGCTCTGATCCTCAAGTCCGATCCTATCCAGGAAATGGCTTCCACGATTCTCGCTGTGGCCTCAAAAGGCAAGTACTCACCGAGCAGGTCCGAAACCGATCCTAAACCGCCGTTCATAGAACCGCGAAGGCAATACCCGAAGCTTAAAAGCCACACAGATCTGTTATCTTCATCGATACCGCGCCAGGGGGATGAGATCCCACCTAGAGACCATACTACCCCTCCAGCCTCGCCGAAGGAGTCGGGGTCAGCCGACCCGAAACCCCAAAATATGGAGCCTGTGCCACCTACAAGAGAAGCGGAGTCGTACTGCCCAGCAGAGAAGACCATTTTACCTCCTACATGGGAAAAAACCATCAATGGCAGCGATAACGGGAACAATGCTAATACCGCGCTGGGGGGGGAAGACATCCAAGCTACGAACTTGGATGATAAAGCAACCCTTCACAAACAGCTACCACACTGGCGCTCGTCGGGGAGACCGAGCCTGCTTGAGTCGGTAAAAATCGAACTGTCAGAAGCCAGCAAACCGAAAACAGAAGTCTGCAAACTGGAAACAGAAGCGGCAAAGACGGAAACAGAAGCCAGCAAGGCGGACACAGAAGTGGCAAAAACGGAGGAGGTAGTTGCTCAGGGTGCAGAACCGGTAGCTCTCGAACCGGTCCAGGAGCCATCAGCCGCTGCACATCAACCTGATAACGGTGTTGAATCCACATTGAAGGAGGTCCTACCCTCTGCCGGATCGATCGTATTGATCGCCTCCCCATTCGCAAACTTCCGTTCACTGGGCAACTTCCAACAGGTTTTGGAAGGATTGGAGGGTGTCCGGAGCATGAGAGTCCGGCGTTTCCAGGGGGGTACGCTGTACGCTGTTATCCGATATACCGGGACTGCCGAGCAGTTTGAGGAGCAATTGAAGGATCTAGCCCAATTCGATATCCGAATAGTGGACTCAAAGCCAGGGGCTATCGAGATACGGATCAATCCGAGTGAAGAGCCCTCCGACGAATAGCTGTTCAGCTTAGGAAGGATGGAAATTCTCTTTTGATAGCCCAGATATTTGAATGATAAGCAACAGAGGAGAGCAGCGGAGCAGAGAGAAGTGACAGGGATCAAGGGAAACGGCGCTCCCTATGAGTTGATTGATCCATCACGGCAGATAAAGGTTACGCCTCTTGACACAACTGTAATTGTTGCACAGGTAGTGGTCCGCGTCTTAGTGGTTGTAACCATCTGGCTAGTTCTCTGCTTCGCTATTTTTCTTGGTTTTTTTACGATTCCACTGCTTATGCTGATAGCATTTTCGATGGTGTACATGCTGTTTGACTTACAACGAGTTCTCCGCAAAGCGTTAGCGGCAAAACGAAAGAAGGCTGAGAGCGATGATACTGGGCACTCCGCCGGTTGACGGAAATGTGGCAACCCAACAGCCGTACGTGCCTTTGAGCCGTTACTCGATTAAGCCCCACGTGGTACGCCAGATACCGGAGGAGTTCGCCAGATCGGCCAAGGTAGTAGCCCTGGAGCGTCAGGGAGACTATCTCACTGTGGCAGTGACAAACCCTCAAAACGAGGCTGTTTTATCGAAACTTAAAAGCCTGACAGCCAGCGCCATCCGCCCTGTGTTGAGCTCCGAAACCGAGATCGAGCTCGCCTTAGAGCGAGGCCACTCATCGCAAGGGACAATCGACACGAGTCCCTTCATCTCGCGCACACTAGTTGCCTCCGGACTTGCACTAATACTGCAGGGACCAGATCCGGAC
>JBMNNU010000353.1:0-3527 GCA_050942695.1 Chloroflexota bacterium | reverse complement strand
TAGAAGAGGGTATCCTGGCCTTCCATGCAGGAACCAAAATGGGTCCAGATCCGCGGAAAAAGGATCGATGGGCAAAGCTCAAGAAGGAACTGCTGATAGAGCAACAGCGCAACGACACCCTCCTCACTGCCGGTGGAAGGGTGCTGACCCTGGTGGCTTGCGGGCCTACCATGCGAGAAGCGCGGGAGAAAGTGTACCGAAACGTGGATCGGGTGGCCTTCGATGGACGCCATTATCGAAAAGACATAGCGTTAAGAGAGCTATCAGCTATCAGCGATCAGCCGCCAGCTTAGCTTACCGCCATAGTGGTTCTGATGGGTTGCCTACGGCAACCCATGCCGGGAGCGCGGCCATCTTGGCCGCCTGCGCTCCCGGCAGACGGCTTCGTCGCCTATCGAAACCTATTTGGCTGTGTAATAGAAAAGCCAATTGCTGAAAGCTGACTGCTACGGAGGAGAATATGCCACAGGTTGCAATAGTAATGGGCAGCGAGAGCGACAGGGCAACCATGCAACTGGCTGCAGATGTGCTGGACTCTTTGGGAGTTAGCACCGAGGTGGTAGTAATGTCGGCTCATAGAACCCCGGATAAGGTTCGTGAGTACGCCCGCTCAGCCAGGGATCGCGGTATCAAGCTGTTCATCGCAGGGGCTGGCATGGCAGCTCATCTTCCTGGAGTAATCGCATCCTGGACTACCCTACCGGTTATCGGTGTACCGCTCCCGGCTGGGGAGCTGAGAGGGCAGGATGCGCTCTACTCTATGGTGCAGATGCCCGCTGGAGTACCGGTAGCCACTTTTGGCATCGGCAATAGTGGAGCCAAAAACGCTGCCTATTTCGCGGCATCGATTCTCGCCAGTTGCGACGAGACCGTTCGACAAAAGTACGAGGATTTCCGCAATCGGCAAAGCGGAAAGTAGAGACCCGGGGGATAGGGAGAACGCGGAGACGGGAAAGGGCACTCAGGACTCAGCACTCAGCTACCCAGCACCCCGATTACCAGGAGGATCATCATGATACCTAAATACTCTCTTCCTGAGATGAGCCGCATCTGGTCGGAAGAGAACAAGATGGACAAGTGGTTGGCTGTAGAGATAGCCGTCTGCGAGGGCTGGGCGGAATTGGGCGTAGTGCCCAAAAAGGCCTTGGAATCGATCCGTAAAGCCCGCTACGACCTCAAGCGGATCGAGGAGATTATGGCAATCAGCCACCACGACGTGATCTCCTTCCTGAGATCGGTGGCCGAAAGCCTTGGCGAGGAGTCCCGTTTCATCCATCTGGGGCTCACATCTTCAGACGTGATCGACACAGCGCTCTCGCTTCAGCTTCTAGATGCGATCGCCTTGATACGACGAGATCTGGAAAGACTCGAGGCTGTTCTCAGCAAGCAGGCGCTAAAGTATAAAGATACAGTGATGATCGGTCGCACTCACGGCATCCACGCCGAGCCGACCACCTTTGGCTTCAAGCTGGCGGGTTGGGTAGCCGAGACGCGAAGGAATTTGCGCCGTTTGGACGAGGCGAGAGAGCAGGTAGCGGTAGGCAAGATTTCGGGGGCTGTCGGAACACACGCCAACGTTCCCCCAGAGGTGGAGGAATACGTCTGCCGAAAGCTGGGCATCGTCCCCGTGGAGGTCTCCACCCAGATCATCCAGCGAGACCGCCATGCGTTCTTGATGGCAACCCTAGCGGTCATAGCATCCTCCATGGAAAAGATGGCTGTGGAGATCCGTGCTTTGCAGCGGACGGACATTGGTGAGGTGGCAGAGCCGTTCGGCGAAGGGCAGCAGGGTTCCTCGGCCATGCCCCACAAACGCAACCCAGAGCTGGCCGAGCGGGTCACCGGCATAGCCCGACTGGTCCGTGGCTATTCGATGCCTGCCATGGAGAACGTGGCGTTGTGGCACGAGCGGGATATCAGCCAATCCTCTGTAGAGAGGGTGATCCTACCGGATGCCTTCCTGGCCCTCGATTACGGCCTGCAGCTTTTCGCCGATATTATGGAGGGGCTGGACGTATTCCCTGATAGAATGCTGGAGAACCTAGAATCTACCAATGGCCTTGTATATTCGGGTAGAGTGCTAACGGCGCTAATCGAGAAGGGAATGAAGAGAAACGACGCTTACAACATCGTGCAGCGCAACGCCAAGAGGGTGTGGGCCGACAAGATCGAGTTCTTCGAACTGCTGTCCGCCGACCCCGACGTTCAAAAGCTCCTCAGCAAGGACGAGCTATCGGAGCTATTCGACTACAACTGGCATCTGCGTTACATCGACGTTGGCTTCAAGAGGTTGGGGTTATTATGAAAGTACATCCTTACCTGGCTGGAACTGCGCCCGCGCCCACACCGGTTGGCCAGACGGCTATACCTGCCGTGCCTCTCTTTGCGAGGGGTAAGGTGCGCGAGATCTACGACCTGGGGGAGAGGCTTCTGCTGGTAGCCTCCGATAGGATCTCCGCTTTCGACGTGGTGATGAAGGAACCGATCCCCGGAAAAGGGATGGTGCTAACTACACTTTCGGCTTACTGGTTCGAAAAAACAGCCGGCTTTATGCCCAGCCATTACCTGTCCATAGATCCCGCGGATTTTCCGGCCGAGCTGAAGCCCTACCGGGAGATGCTGGAAGGGCGGGCGATGCTGGTCAAACGAGCGGAGCGGATAGACATCGAATGCGTCGTCAGGGGATACATCTCTGGATCTGCCTGGAACGAGTACAAGAAAGATGGAACGGTAGCCGGGAAGAAGCTACCCGAGGGGTTGAAAGAGTCGGATAAGCTGCCGGAGCCTATCTTCACGCCGGCAACAAAAGCGGATAGCGGCCACGACATCAACATATCCATCGAGGAGATGAAGAGGCTTGTCGGCGCTGAGCTGACCGATACGTTAATCAAGAAAAGCATCGATCTTTACAGTTTTGCCGAGGAGAGGGCGCGCTCACGAGGGATCATCCTGGCGGACACCAAGTTCGAGTTCGGCCTGTTGAACGGCGAGCCGATCGTGATAGACGAGGTTTGCACGCCCGATTCATCACGCTTCTGGCCTGCCAGCGAATATAAGCCGGGTGGCCCTCAGCCCAGCTTCGACAAGCAGTACCTGAGAGACTACCTGCAGAGCACCGGCTGGAACAAAGAGCCGCCGCCGCCAACCCTTCCGCCGGAAATCATCGCCAGGACGGCCGAAAAGTACAGGGAAGCATTTACAAGGATTGCCGGAGTGTAAGCCGCCGAGGTTGGGGAGGACGGACCCCACCCCCAGCCCCTCCCCCACAGGGAGAGGGGAGCAATAGCGGGGGTCCGGGGGTGCAACCCTATGGCGGGGTTTGGGATGAGAGGGGCGGACCCCACCCCCGGACCCTACCCGTTGCGGGGGGGGAGAAAGTCCCTTCGGGGCTACCGTCCCAGCCCGCAGGGGTTCGTCTTTTCAGCGCGGTCGCTTCAGCGCCGCGCTCTCAGCCCCAGCAATCGGCTTTATCAACTTCGGGATGGTTTCGGAGAGGGCGCAAACGTGCCCTCTGGCACGTTTGCGGG
>JBMNNU010000352.1:0-3539 GCA_050942695.1 Chloroflexota bacterium | reverse complement strand
GGTAAGCTGTACCACTGGACTGTCAAAATCGCCTTCGGATTGATGGTGCGCGATGTGGATTGCGACTTCCGGCTGATCAGGCGCACTGTGTTCGATAAGGTCAGGCTGGAGCGAAATAGCGGCGTCATCTGTGTGGAGATGATGAAAAAGATTCAGGACGCCGGTTTCAATATCGCTCAGGTGCCGGTAAGCCACTACCATCGAGCCTACGGCCGATCTCAATTTTTCAACTTTCGCCGCGTGTTCCGGGTTGGCGTGGACCTGATCCGCCTATGGCGTGAACTGGTGCTGAACAAAGAGGGCCAGCGCCAGGCCGAAGTGGCTGCGGCCCACGAGACAAATGAGCCTTAAGGAAGACTTCTTCAACTACTACAAGGAACGTGCCGTCTTGATCACTGGCGGCCTCGGCTTTCTCGGCAGCAACTTGGCTCACAGATTGGTGGAGCTAGGTGCGGATGTACTTCTGGTCGACTCCCTGGTCCCTGAATATGGGGGGAACCTCTTCAACATCGCCGGTATCCGGGACAAGCTGCGGGTAAACGTCGCCGACATCCGAGATGAAAACAGCATTAACTACCTCGTCAGGCGGCAGGACGTGATATTCAATCTGGCGGGACAGGTCAGCCACATCGACAGTATGCGGGACCCCTTCACCGATCTGGAGATCAACTGCCGGGCTCAGCTTTCGATTCTAGAGGCGTGCCGGAAATATAACCCCAGTGCGAAAGTGGTATTCGCCAGCACCCGCCAGATCTACGGGAAGCCCCTCTACCTGCCTGTAGATGAAATGCACCCGAAACGGCCTACCGACGTCAACGGTATAAACAAAATGGCCGGGGAGTGGTACCACATACTGTACAACAATGTTCATGGTATCCGCGCAACTTCGCTCCGGCTGACCAACAGCTATGGCCCCCGCCAGTTGATGAAGCACAACCGCCAGGGTTTCATTCCCTGGTTTGTCCGACAGGTGCTGGATGGAGATGAGATATCTATCTATGGAGACGGCAGCCAGTTGCGGGATTTTGCCTATGTTGACGATGTGGTGGATGCATTCCTGATGGCAGGGGCGAGCCCCGCGGCCGATGGGGAGTTTTTCAACGTCGGGGGCGCGGGGCCAATCAGCCTCAAGCAGTTCGTCGAGACTTTGATAGATGTGGCTGGATCGGGCAGCTATCGTTTGGTGCCTTTCCCTCCCGAGAAGCGTTCTATCGACATCGGAAGCTGCTACACGGACTACTCCAAGATACGAGATGCTCTCGGCTGGGAACCTCGTGTTTCTATCTCTGAGGGGCTGCGAAGAATGGTGGAGTACTATCGGCAGCACAAAGAGCACTACTGGTAGGTAGCTATGCGAATAGAGTTCAACGACTTGAAGCCCCAACACCGGCAGCTTCGGGACGAGATCCAGGCCGCCGTAGAGCAAGTATTGGACGATGGATGGTTCATCCTCGGCAAACAGGGGGAGGCCTTCGAGCGGGAGTTTGCCGACTACTGTGGGACATCCTATTGCATCGGCGTCGGCTCGGGAACCGAGGCCATCCACCTGGCGTTGCTTGCTTGCGGCGTAAAGCCCGGCGACGATGTCGTTACCGTCTCTCTAACCGCGGTGCCCACTGCTTCCGCCATCACATTTGCGGGCGCCCGGCCTGTCTTCGTAGATATCGACCCCCGTACCTTCACCATGGATCCTTCCGACCTAGAATCGAAGATAACCCCAAAAACCAGGGCGATTCTCCCTGTCCATCTTTACGGGCAGGCGGTTGATATGGATCCCATACTGGAGATAGGCAAACGCCACCGCATCCCCGTAATTGAGGATGCTTGCCAGGCGCATGGGGCGGAGTACAAAGGGCGCAGGGCTGGTTCGCTTGGAGTGATGGCGGCTTTCAGCTTTTACCCTACTAAGAATCTTGGAGCCTGCGGCGATGGCGGCGCCGTTACTACCGATGATCCCGAGTTAGCAGACAGGCTGCGCCTCCTGCGGAATTACGGCCAGAGGAAACGGTACTACCACGAAAGCAAAGGATTCAACAGCAGGTTGGACGAGATGCAGGCGGCGGTACTGAGGGTCAAGCTGCGCTACCTGAATTCGTGGAACGAGGCGCGCCGAGCCAAGGCAAAGCTGTACGACTCCATGCTTAAGGGTGTCGTGCCACCGATCGAGGCCGAGTACGCGCGGCACGTCTACCATTTATATGTGGTGCGCAGCGCCCACCGTGATAAGCTTCAGAGCTATCTCGCCAAGCAGGGCATCGGCTCTCTTATTCACTATCCGGTGCCGGTGCATCTCCAAGATGCCTATCGAGACCTCGGCCTTTCACGGGGCCACCTCCCGGTGACGGAGCAGTGTGCTGATGAGATCCTCTCTCTGCCGCTGTACCCGGAGCTACCCGACGAGCAGATCGCCGAAGTGGCAGAGGCAATCGCCCAGTTCAGCCACAACACATAGTGAGAATACTGTGGAGAAAGAACAGTACGAGATACTGTACAGGCTGGAGGAGAGCCACTGGTGGTATTTAGGCATGCGGCGAATAGTGGACTCGACGATAACGAAGTATCTCGATCTCTCCAAAAGCTATCGGATACTCGACGCTGGATGCGGAACCGGAGGGATGATGCAGCACCTTCGTCGCTTTGGCACTGTGACCGGCATAGATATCGCGGACGAAGCCCTGAATCATTGCCGGCGTCGAGAGCTAGCGCGACTCGCTCGTGGGTCGGTGGAATATCTCCCTTTTGCCACTAACTCTTTCGACCTCTTGGTATCCTTTGACGTCATATACCATCGAGCGGTCTCGAACGACCTTCTTGCTCTCTCTGAGTTCCTGCGGGTGCTGAGCCCCGGCGGAATGCTGGTGCTGAGAGTTCCGGCTTACAACTGGCTCCGCGGATCCCACGATGTTGCCGTGCACACGCACCGGCGGTATTCCCGCCCCGAGCTTGGCCGCAAGCTGCTAGAAGCAGGCTTTGTGATCCAAAAACTAACCTATGCTAACTGTCTGCTTTTCCCTGTTGCAGCGTTAAAACGGCTGATCGAGGGGACTGGGCGACCATTACGGCCGGATCTGGATCTACCTTCTCCCTTGATAAACCGGACACTGCTGGCCGTTCTCGATCTTGAGGCGGCGCTGTTGAAATCTGTCTCCTTCCCCTGGGGGCTCTCCGTTTTGGCAGTAGCCAAGAAAGCTGTCGGCCATCAGTCCCTGACAGCTACGCAGCCAGCGCGAGACACTGATTACCACGGATAAGCTTGGTAAGCTTTCGGCGGTTTATGAAGGCCGGCCTATCGTTGTATAATAGGTCAACATTAGTCGAGGTACCCTGTCTAACCGGCATGAAGTCACATATACCGCTGCTGTTGATCCTTCTGTTGATCCTATTTAGCTCGATCGCCTGCTCAAGCAAACCCTCTCCTTATTCAGCTTTTGAGCCATTCCTTAAGGCTTGGGAGGAGGGGCGCTATGGCGATATGTACGATCTCCTATCCAGTAAAGCCCAGGAGAGCATCTCGCGAGAGCAGTTTATCCAGCGCTACC
>JBMNNU010000351.1:0-3545 GCA_050942695.1 Chloroflexota bacterium | reverse complement strand
GGCTTTCCCATCCACGGTGGCTTCTACCCGTGCCCTGTAGCTTTTCCCCCGCTCCAGAGGGCGGTGGGGAATGATGGCCGCTGCCCTCATCCACGCGGTCTTAGGGGTGCTGATCTCCAGCGGCTGCCCGTCAGGGCCATACAACTCGAACGAATTCCACTCCACCCTCTGGTTCGTGGCGAAGGCCACGGTGATGGGGTAGCCCAGAGGGCGGGGGACGCCCGGCGCGGGATTAGGGGTCTCCCCGCCGTCCCAGGAGACTGGAACGTCGGTTGCGCCTGGCTGGGGATACACAGATGGTAGCGGCACATCTATTTTATCCCGGCGGACCCCGACGGAGATGATGGTAAAGCCGTCGATGCTCGACTCAGCGTAGCCGATGTCGACCGCGCCAGGGTGGATGAGAGGAAGCCTGTGGTTCACGGTGCCCATGCACCACTCGATGACCCGCTCAAGGCCTCCCCACCCCGCATTTTCAGTTATCGTTCCGCCGCTGTAGCCCGCAGCTCGCGCCCGGTCGCCCATGGAGGCGCCGGTGAAGCCCGGCTTTCCCGCCTGCTCCTGGTGCAGCCCCATACCGACGAGAAGCGGATCGCCCCGGTTGGCGTCGTAGTAGCCCACGTGGCTCTGAGCGGCCTTCTCCAGGGAGGGATTTATCCTGGCAGGGGGAACCCCGGCAGCGGCGCGGTACCGGTTGATGAGCTGTAGTGCCGGTGGGTCGCCGCATGGCTGTTCCTCGCTCGATGTCTCGATAGGCCACAATCCCGCCTCTTTCGCCACGTCCCCACCGTTCGCTACCACCACATCTCCGGCCTTGCACCATGCGGTGTCCACCTTCCACTGCTGCAACACCACCCGTTGCGCCCTAAGCGCGTACAGCGGCCCCAGGTCCTCCACCCGACTGGTGGGGAGCCCGTAGCCCTCGATAGGGTTGGTCGCGGAGTGGTAGGCTTCGCTGATCGCGGGATTGCTCTCCAGGAGCGCCAGCCTACCGGCCACGATCTCGCCCCAGCTCTTGTCCTTCTCGTCCAGTTGTATCGGTTTGGGCGTTGAACGTGTCTCCAAAAGCCAATCGTCTTTGCCGGATAGCGATAGCTCGTCGAAGACGTTTACGAACATCGAACGGCCTTCATCCGGTCGCCATTGAAGGGCTGCTTTCTGAAAAGCCTGAGTAATGAACCCTTTATAGACGAAGCGTTCGGAGATGGGATAGCCGAGCCTGGCGACCCCTCCGAGCTTCTGGAACTCGCTCCAGAAGCGGGCGTTTCCATCGTCGACAACGCTGTACTCGCCGGCCTGCGTGAATCTGTGGCCGTTGGGGAGATCCCAGTCAGCAGCCGTGGCCGATGCGGTGGCGGGTGGTAGGAAGCAGTTAATCAGTAGAAGAACGAACGCCAAATGCAGCGATAGCCGGGCTCGATTCATAATGGAGGCTCCTGGAAAGGTTAGGGGTTTGGGTAGCGTGGCTCTCTACCTGGTCGTGGGCAGATCTCGCGACCGGAAAGGCTACAAGTTGCCTGTTGATCCAGCGCTATTCTAGGTTTATCTAGATGCTGGACGCAATAGCAATATTTGGCTAGGAAAGCTGCTAAGGAAGCACTCGCACTACGAAATCCTGGTACTCGGTGTACGCTCCTGGAACCCTGTGCTTTTCCGTGAAGCCAGTGCCCACCCAAATCTTGCCGGATCGGCTTCTATGGGATACGTCCAGCGTATCTACATACTCTTCGTTGATGAAGAGCAGCAGTTCATCGTTCTCGACGTATATGGCGAGATCGTTGTGTTGGTCCCACGCGCGGTGGAACTTTTCCGCCTTGCCGGATTTCAACCGGTAGAAAGGCCGAGGCCCCCCTTCGTTGGCTATCTCGAAGTACCATTCCCCATCCGAATTCAGATAGAGCCGGTAACCATCATCAGTTCCCTCGCCCCGGAAGCCCAGGCCGTAGTCCCAGGCTGACTCGCTCGGGTCGTATGGATTGTTGAACCTGACGCTCGCAACGAAGTTTTGGGCGTATACCTGGAAAACCAGATTCTCTTTCATCGTCTCCGCGGATACGCGATTTCGGTGGTGGGGGAGTCTCCCTTGGTCTATGCTCACCACTTTCTTGCTAGCAATGACCATGGCCTGCGCCGTGGCGTTAAAGCTGGGTATCTGAACCATCGCTGTGGCGGTCGATTCGGCTATAGCTATCTCGGTCGCTCGCGCCTCGATCGATTTGGCTGCTAGATCCACAGCCTGGGCGGTAGCCGCTGCTTGCGTCTCCAACGTGGCCAACATCTGCGCCCTGGTGGATGCTGTGGCTTCCATCTCCGCTATTCCGGCGGCTGCTTTCTCCAGTGACCGGGCGGTGCTCGAAGCGCTGATAGCTTGGGCGGTCGCGCCTAACTGGGCTGAACGCTCGAGGTTATAACCCTGGGCTGCGGCGTAAGCGGACAGAAGAAATAGCAGGAGAGCTGCAACGGCGAGCAATCCGGGAAACAGCATCTGAAAGGCAGTTACAGACGGTTTCAAACCTTTCCACCCACGGCCCACCCCTTTTCCGGGGGTTGGTTCGTGAGGCTCACTCGGCGATTGGGGCCAGACATTTTGCTCAGTGTAGCCGTTGAGGAGGCTTTCAAACTCCGATAAGGCTCTCTCTAGGTCGACTGCAGACCTAAAACGTCGTTCCGGGCTCTTCTCTAGGGCGCGGAGGATTATCGTGTCCAGCCGCTGCGGCAGGCCGGGGTTGACGGAGCGGGGGGAAGGTGGCCGGTTTTCCAGATGCATTCGAGCCACTGCCAAAGCGCTGTCTGCCTGGAAGGGCGGCCGGCCGGTTGCCATCTCGTAAAGAACTACGCCGGTGGAGTAGATGTCCGATGCGCGGGTTACCTGCTTCTGCCCGTGCGCCTGCTCCGGTGACAGGTAGTGAGGGGTGCCGAGAACGGTGCCTGTTGGGGTCAACGGAGGGACTCCCCACGCGGCGGCGATGCCGAAATCCGTTACTTTCGCCTGCCCGTCGGCTGTTATCAGGATGTTCTGGGGTTTGATGTCGCGGTGCACCAGGTTGCGCCTGTGGGCGTATTCCAGCGCTCTGGCCACCTGTATTCCGATTTGAGCGACCCTGTCGGGGCGAAGTGGCGCCTCGCGCTGCAGCAGTTGCTTCAGGGTTTCACCCTCGACGTACTCCAGGACGATGAAGTGGTCGTCCTCGTCCTGACCCAAATCGTAAACAGCCACGATATTGGGGTGGCACAGAGCTGCGGCGGCTCTGGCTTCTCGGTGGAACCTATTGACGAAGCCGGGATCGATTGCGTGCTGGGGTCGCAGCAGCTTGATTGCGACGATGCGTTGAAGGTGAGTGTCGGACGCTTTGTACACGGTGGCCATCCCGCCCTCACCCAGTAGCTCCAACAGTTGGTATCGCCCGGCGATTATGCGCAGCTTCACCCTATCCCTCTCGCACTAACCATCCACAGATTACGCAGAATTGCAAAGCGATCAGCTATCAGCCATCAGCTATCAGCACTCAGCCTCGCAATACCCATCCGAAGATTACGCAGAATTG
>JBMNNU010000350.1:0-3570 GCA_050942695.1 Chloroflexota bacterium | reverse complement strand
AGGTTGAGGATCAGCAGGACCACGTTGCCGATGTACATGCTTGCGATAACCGCCCAGAACATATCCCCGTGCTGGCTGATCAATAGCGGACTAGGGGTGATGTTGTGGGTCCTGAGCGCAGCGATCATGATCGCTGCCTGCACTGTGAATGGGAGGCCTAGTGCGAACAGCGGCACCATGGCACCGGTAGACGCTGCGTTATTGGCAGATTCCGGCCCGGCTACCCCCTCGATTGCCCCTTTGCCGAAGCGGTCGGGATTTTTTGCTACGCCTTTTTCAACTCGATAGGAGACCATGGTAGATAGTATGTGGGCAGGCCCAGGTAGCAGCCCAATGGGAAAACCGATGGCCGTCCCCCGGAAGATCGGGGCGATTGACCGCATGATCTCCTCGCGAGTGGGATACAGGTCCCTGAAACGCACCTTGGTGACTTCGGCGGTGGAGTCCTTGTCTCGCAATCCGACGAACACTTCCGAGAGGCCGAAGAGCCCCATCAGAACAGGAATCACGTCGAAGCCATCCAACAGATCTGGGTTCCCAAAGTCGAACCGGCTGATACCTTTGATGATCTCGGTTCCGACGGTAGCGATACCGAGACCAATGATCAGCATTAGTGTGGCCTTCAGGAAGGAGTCTCCGGTGAGGTTGTTCAGGGTCAGGACACCCAAAAGGATCAGTGCGAAGTACTCAGGCGGGCCAAATGCCAACGCGACGTTGGCGAGGGCTGGGGCAAAGAGCATCAATCCGATGAGAGAGACAGTACCGGCGATCCACGAGCCGATGGCCGCAACCGCCAGAGCAGCACCTGCTCGCCCCTTCTTTGCCATCTGGTAACCGTCGAAGCAGGTCACCATAGAGGCTGTCTCGCCTGGCATATTAAGCAATATGGATGTGGTGGACCCACCGTACATTGCCCCGTAATAGATACCGGCAAGCATGATAAGGCTCGTCGTCGGGGGGAGGCCGAAGGTGATGGGCAGCAGGAGCGCCATCGCCGCTGCCGGCCCGATGCCAGGGAGAACGCCCGTCACGGTTCCCAGAAAAGCCCCTAGGAAGCAGGCTACGATATTGATCGGAGTCAGCGCTTGGACGAATCCCTGTAGGAGATTGGTTAGCTCCATCGCAAACCTTCTTTCAAAGGATAAATCCCAGGACCCCGCTTGGCAGGTTGATCCTGAAGGCTATGCCGAAAATGACGTATAGACAGGCGGTGGTGATCGTGCCCAGAAGCGCTGGCCTCCACCAGCCTTTTAGACCGCATATCTTAGAAAGACCAAAGGTCAGAAGAAAGATGGCGACGATACCCCCCAAGAGATCGAAAACCATCACGAAGGCGATCATGGCCAGTATGTATATAAAGAGGACACGGTTTCCTGTCAGGTCTATGTCGTGGCCATGGAATATCCTCCGTCCCAACGGGAGGCCCCGCGTTTCCAAAAAGGAGTTGATCAGCAGCACGCCTGCGATCGTCAAACCGCATACGCCTAGTATGGCTGGGAAGAACCCTGGGCCGGTTTCCGCTAGCTCACCAAATGGCAACCGCAGAGCGTGAAATAAATAGAACAGGCATAAGGCAAATACGCTCAGTTCGAACAACAATGTGGTATACACCTCCCCTGTCGGTTCGATGGTTTTCGAATCATTACCTCTGCCCCTGCGTAGAACTACGCAATGTATCCAGATAGTCCTTGCAGCCCTGATACATGCTGAAGTCGGGCTTCCATCCAAGCACTCGCTCCGCGCGGCTGATGTCCATTGTGTGTTCAGCGGGATGGCCTGGGACGAGGCCTGGTCCTATCTCGAAGGTAGCTCCAGGGGCGATCTCCTTTGAGATCATCTCTGCAATCTCTTTTGGTGTGTGCCGGACCCCTTCGCAGATATTGAAGAACCTCTCCTCCAGCTTATCTACAAGACAAGCTGCTGCTGCCGCTGTTCCACAGTCCTTTACATAAACCCAGTTCAGTTCGTGGTCGCCGCCGCTGGGGAGAATGTAGTGCTGGCCTCTTGCAGGATATTCGAAAAGATCTTTCCAGACGGCAGTGCCTTTTTCACGACCCGGACCGTAGACGTGGGGAAAACGAAGAGCGGCGAAATCCATCCCATAGAGCTTGTTGTAGTCGCGCAGCATCACCTCGCCGAACACCTTGCTGGCGCCATACATATCTACAGGGCTGGTGGGGTGGTCCTCGTCCACCGGCTCGTACTGGGTAAGGCCGTATGCCACGGTGGAGCTGCCGAATACCAGCCTGGAGACCCCCGCCAAGCGGGCGGCTTCCAGAACATTGACGGTGCCTTCGCAGTTGACCTTCTGGAGAAGTCTGGGGTTCTTCTGGCTTTCTCCCTTCAACACAGCCGCCAGGTGAACGATGTGGGTAACCTTAAAGCGTTGAATGGTCTCGAAAAGAGCGGGGAAATCGAGAATGTCACCCCGCACCATCTGGACGTTGGGCACACCCTGTAGGCGCCAAGCCCCTCGGGTCGAATCGAAAGTCACGACCTGTTGCCCGCGATCAACAAGTGTTCGAACAACATTAGATCCAATCCAACCTGTGCCGCCGGTAACAAGAACAGTCATGTTTTCACCATACCATTACCGAATTTTGGCCAGTCACTATTACTGATCTTGGTTTGCCGCCATTATTGAATGCAAACAAATTTTGGCCGAAACGGCTAATTCAATTAACCCGTTGTGAAGTTAGCGTCAGAGGCGCTTTCGCCGCACCATGTTTAGTAAGATGCGTTCGAGCTCGTTATCATGGGACCGCAGGGAATACATGTGAGAAGTGGGCTAATATACCCTCTTGCACTACTATTCCCGCTGTTGGAAAACCACTTTATCACTATCGAAATGCAAATACAAATTGTGGTTCGCTATCTTAATTATAAACGTCATTTATATCAATGCACCCAATCACTCCCATGCAAATTCGACCTGTCGACCTGTTGACATAGCTCTTTGTGGCGGCCACACTCTAGTTGATCGGGGTTTCGATATTGGTTGAAGCAGATTAGGGGGTATTATGAATCAGGAACATCAACTACGGATATCCGTTGAGGCTATAAGCAGTGATGTTCGGGCTTGCCTTGGCCCCGGTGGACTCTCTAACACGCTTATTGTGTTTGGCGAAAATGCTGCGCTAGTCGTGGATACGCAGCTTACTCCGGAATTAGCCTTGCAGGTCAAAGCGGTCGCTAGTGAGATCTCCGGAAAACCCGCGCGATATGTACTCAACACGCACGGCGATACCGACCACATCTTCGGGAACCAGCAATTCTGGCCTGAGAGTGTGCTTATGTGCCACAGGCTCACGAGGGAGCGGTTACTGCTTCAAGATGCTCAGACGCTGATAAATCATGCTATCCGGCAGCGCCCACATCTCCGCTCCGAGCTAAAGCAGGTGAGGCTGGTAATACCTGAACTGACTTTCGACGGCGATGTAGCCTTCGATCTAGGTGGTTTGGAGGTACGTTGCCTGTTCGTTGGGCCAGCCCACACGACGGGAGATGTGGTGGTTTGGGTTCCTGATAGAGGAGTGCTTTTCTCCAGCGACCTGGTGTTCAACCGGATAT